>JBDNFT010000221.1:0-2772 GCA_041689695.1 Planctomycetaceae bacterium
CATTGTTTGCTTGATGATGTATTCATATTTGTGTCTGCCTTGAATCTTTGCGGAACTTGAAATCAGGAGAATTTTATTTTGATCGTTCTCTATTCTGTTTCAGGTGCCGCCTCTGCTGCTGGAGTTGTTTCAGGTGCTGGAGTTGTTTCAACTGCGGGTGCGTCTGGTTGCGGCGCAGCTGGTGTTGGTTTGTCTTCTGGCATCGGTTTTTCTTCAGGCGTCTCAGCCGGAGCTGCCTCTTTGAGTTCTGAGCCCGGAGCTGGTGCAGCATCCGTAACTGTGGCTTCAGTCGGCGATGTTTCAACCGCTGGTTTCGCAGGAGCTGGCTTGGCGGGTGTTGATTCCGGTGACGTCACTGCTGCGGGAACCGACGGTGCAATCGCCGCTGGGTTCAGAGCCGCACCTGAAGATTTTTCCACAGCGGTGACGTCGTTGAAGGATTCGAAGATCTTCATGATCGGACTGTCGGCTGTATTGACCATGATATTTTGAAACGCCGGCGATAGCTTCTGAAACATTACATATTGAGCGTAACCTTTGCCATCTCCCTCGAAGGCTTCCACAGCTTTCTTCCAACCAGCGGATTCTGCGGCGTTGTCAAAACGCACAACATCCGCTTTAGCTTTTCCGATCGCTTCGATGGCCGCAGCTTCATCGATCGATGCATCCAGTTTGAATTGCGCGACGGCCAGGTTTTCGTTGGCTTTTGTCAGAGCAACTTCCTGCTCCTGTTCGGCTTGAGTCGTAATCTGCACGACCTTCTGATCAGCACCAACCAAAGCCTGCTTCTGCTCAACCATCGCTTTGCCGACGGCGAGTTTCTGTTCCGATTCCTGTTGTAACGTTTGCTGTTTGAATTGCAGTTCCTGTTGCTTCGCGATTTCACGTGTTCGTACCGGCAAAGCAATTTGTTCCGGCGGACGAATGCGTGTCACCAAAGCTTGAATGATCTCAATTCCCAACGGCTGACACGCTTCACGCATGGAGACTTCAAAGGCTTCCTGAAATGCTTTGCGAGTCTCCCCTTGAATGAATTCGCGACCCGATGAATTTGATCCCTGCAAACGACAGAAGCTGCGTGCGTTGGGCATGATTACCGTCTTGACGATTTCTTCGTCAATAGCCGGGCCGTTCTCGATTTGATTGAATAAAACGTAAACTTCGGCCGCTTTTTCTGGATCAACACGGAACTCAATCACGCCATCAAGACTGACCCAGAAGCCATCCTTCGATGGAAATCCCATGTCGCCTTCTTCACCAAGATTGAAACGCTGACTGCGACAATCCACCAGATCAACGCGGTAGACATACGGGCTTAGATAGTGAGTTCCCGGTTCAAGTGTGGCTTCCTGGACGCCACGTTCCCCTGCATCGACCAGCAGGCGATTGGGCTGTAACGCAAGCGGTGCAGCCAAGTTTGTGACGACACCTTTAAACCCGGCCGGAATTGCAACCGGTTTGTGGACTTCCACGGAGTAAACATACGGATTGATTGGATATCGTCCGGGATTCAACACTCCCGGCATGATGCCCTTGGTTGTTGCATCACCCTTGTCATCGACCTTGGCAAGGAATTCGCCATAGCCCAGATCGTCACCGGTGAGACTGACCATCACGCCCATTTCACCGGACATGATTTCTATTTGCTTAACGACTTCCCATGACCAGGAATACGGATTGTAAAAGTAGCGACCTTCTGTCAGCACCTTCTTCTGGATGCCTTTGTAGCTTTCATCCGGCGCGACTTCCTGGCCATTGCTGAGATCTGTACCGACCTTGTGGGTCAGGACTGCAATCTCGCCGCTGCTGACGTCGATGCGAAAGCTGGAATAGATCATCCAACTGAGCGCGACTGCCAGTCCCGATAAAAGCATCACCGCCATCAATCCCGCGCCCGAATTGCGTTTTTGAGGATTGAATGCAGAACGTGAAATTTGGGACATAAGTGATTCTCCTGCTGGCAAACGGGTAAAACCGTGCCATTCTTCGACATCAAAACGATGATCTTAAGCTGACTTCGCAGCAGCCTAACGTGCCGCGCGGTGCTTCGGATCAAAAAATAACGTACTTCGTGGCCACAGGTACGCAGGGGAAATTCGCCACCTACCACAAAAACTCAAAAGAAATCAGGAATTTTGCGCGAATTGCCCTCATTATTACGGCAACGGGTGAGGTTCTGAGATCGGTCCCTCAGGGCCACGGGCAAAATTAGAATACGGCAACTGGATGGGCACTGTGCCACTTCCGTCGGCGAGAGGAATCTCTCGTATGACACTCGAAATGGAAATGTCGGCACGGATCGGAATGTCGCCGATTTCCTGGCCTGAGTCCGAGACCCAGCCAAGAAAGCGATCCGTATTCAGATCTGAAGATTGACGATTCGCTTCTTCCACATCGGGGTCCGTGCGCGCTTCAATCAGTTGATGATAAAGCGTCGCGACAATATTCTTCCAGGGATCACTGAACACAGGAATACCGTTTGTCGCTTTGTTGGCAAAGCGCTGAGAATAGACATCTGCCGTGAAATATATCCGTACTCCATTGGCCGTCACAACAGATCCATGATAGCCGCCAAGTCCTTGTGTGGAGTTAACCTGTTCACTCGCCGACGAAACGTCCAGGGATTCAAATGCTTGTGAATTGCCACTGGCCTGTTGCCCATTTGCGCGGCTGTTATCTGCGGTAAGAACAGTTCCGGGCGGTAGTAGAAAATTGAAGACCGTATTCTTGAGATCATACGTTTTCAGAAAACCCTGTTGGTGAAGGTATCCA
>JBDNFT010000222.1:0-9148 GCA_041689695.1 Planctomycetaceae bacterium
CTGTTTTTCAAACGGATACCGGCACACTTATCGAAACTCTGACGACAAAGCAGTTCGCGGATACTCAACCCGTTTGTGTTGAATTCATTGCGGATGGCAAAGAGATCCTTGTAGGACTGGCGGACGGTCGAATACTGCGTCGAGGTCTGGGGGGAAATCCTGTGTCCGGGGTTGATGATCAGGGCCAGACTGTTGATTACGATACGATTTTCGTGCCGGATGTTCAGGGGCAGGTTCGTTCCGTCACCAGTATTCGCAGGCTGTCCGGAAGTCGTGCAATCTACTTCGGCACAATCGATGGCACGGTTGTCCGGTTTGACATGTCTCAGCGGCGAATTGATCACTCAAAGAAACGCCATGCTGCCTCGGTAATTGAATTCGTAGCCACGAAGCACGGAGTTCTGTCTGTAGGGCGCGATCGTGCGGTTCAGTTATTTGATGTTCCGATAACGGCACACTCAGCAATGCAAAAATCGGAAATAGTCTTTCAACTCCCCCAGGACGAAACGCTTGACGTAGTGGTTGCCGAAGAATCGCAAGCTCCGAATTCCGTCGCATCGAATTCCTCGCAGACATCAACAAGACCGACGCAAACACGGATTACTGAAAAGCCGCCCGATGCAGTGGATCTCAGTCTTGCCGGAATAAGGCCGACTGATTCAACCCTGGCACTGTTTGGTCATCAACTGCGATCAGAAGCCGATGCTGCGAAGCAATTAGCACTTCGCAAAAAAATACTTCAGCATCGCGGAGAGAATTCAAAAGCTGAAGGCCTGGGAAAGGAAACAGAAGAAATCCCTAACGGACCGCCGCTTCGTGTTGCTGAAGTCACGACTCAAATGCAGTTTACGCCTGGAAAATGGTCACGCATTGTGCTTGCCATATCGGACGACGGTACAACCGCAGCGGCTGTGCATAACTCAACATCCAGCGACACGGTGTCATCGGCGATTGCGGGATCGATGAGTCTGTACGATATGACAACCGGGATCGCACTGCGACATTGGCCACAGCCAGTTCCTGCCCGAAGCCAGCATCTGAAAATTCTGAACGGCGTGCTGATTGCAAACCCGGCAGTCACTCGCTTCTGGAGTTCGACCGGACTGGCCGAACGCGATCCTCTAAGACCCGTTTCAGCGAGCCTTATTTCAACCGATTCCAAAGCCGTGTTTTTAGGCGGTGCCAGCATGATCGGCGTGGCAATGCCCGCGCTGACTCGGTTGAATCCGAGTGATAGAACGAAGTTGTCAGGGTTTGATCTCTTCGAATTCATGATCACTGCGATGGCCTCGTCGAGTAGTGGCGACCATCTTTTCATAGCAACACGCGAACGAGAGCAAACGCGTCTTCTGGAGGTGAACCCAGTGACGCTGTCAATTGAGCAGGAGGTGTTTCGTCATCCTTTGAAAGGCAGGATTCCGAGTGATATGAAAGATCCCTCTCTGCTGCCTCCGTCAGGAACAACGATCATTCAGCCTTCTCAAAGTGACAAGTTTCTACTGACATGGGGTTCCTACGATAACGGAGAAAAGTTACTGCTTTGGAAACGCGGTAACGCTGGTTGGCCCCAGGAGAACGTAACGCCGATTTCCGTAGCTGACGCACGTCCGGATCTGGATGCGATCGATCAACCAGTAACGTTTGTAAATCAGCAGGATAGTCGTCTTGCTATATTAACCACCAACGGACTCTTGATACATGGTATACGAAAAGCAACTGTCGAACATGCAATTCCAATTCCCGCGGTCAGCGATCATCGACCGCCCTGTGTTTTTACACCGGATGGAAAATGGTTGCTCGCTGGCGATGGTGATGGTGCAGTCTGGGCGGTCTCTTTGATAAACCCGAACTCTCCGCCACTCAAGTTTGCTGCTCAAACGGGCCCAGTTGCAGGGATTTCGATATCTCCGAATGGTCGATACCTTGTCACGATCGGCGAAGAAAATGTCTTACGGTCATGGCGCGTGGATGGGTTCCTGAAGCGGTAACTGGCGAGCGACATGCGTCAGCTTGTCCGTATCCGTCGGCCCAACGAGCCCGAACGCACTGCTAACGCCGCTCTGATCGGTCACTCTCCTTCGAGATTCTGAAATCGATGCATCATTTCCCGTTCTTGTTTTTCCAGATCAGGTTTTGACAGTTGCAGGATAAAGATCACCAGAGCTGTCACCACGATAATCAGCAATCCAACACCCAGTCCCAACATTGCATTTCGGCTAAGTTTTAGCCCAAAAACTTTTTCGCCAATAATCAGGTCTTCTGCGGAACCTGTTGCAGAAGAATTCGAACTTCCGGAGGCATCGGAGCCCCGCTCTGGCAGGATAGTCAGCGTCATCAGGTCTGCACCGATCCGCAGTCGTGTCGCACATTCTACGCAGCGACCGTTGCGCCCGGCATGTTCCGGTCGCAACCGAAATTCCTTTCGGCATTGCGGACAATTGATAACCCCTGCGGTCTTCGCCCTGGACACTCGCCCCGTATCAATGGCCACGCCAGACGAACCTGGGATACGCTCAGTCCGCACAGGCCGCTTGCGTTTCACAGTCGTGGCATCAGCTTGAGACTTCACGCTGGAATCCGCGGGGACTTGTCTACGTCGTGCTGGTGTTGCTGGTGTTGCTGGTGGCGAACTATGGATTTTCGATGACGATTCAGAGGCCGCTGTCAGACCGGCGATGCAGGCTTCTGCAAATTCCTCGCAAGTCAAAAAACGCTCATCTGGCTTCTTTTTGAGCGCCTTTGCGAGAGCCTGAGCCGTCGTCACTGGCACTGATTTTCGAACGTCACTAATCAACGGCAGTACACGCCGAGTTTGATTCACCATCGTGGCCGACGGAGTTTTACCAAGCATCGGCGGTGTGCCCACCAGAGTGTTGTAAACCGTGATTGCCAGTGAATACTGGTCCGCTCGGCCGTCGTAGTCTGAGCCCAGCACGATTTCCGGAGCCACAAAATTGGGTGTACCGACGACAAATCCAGCGGCGGTTTCGTCCGCTGCATTCTCCTCCGGTTCGCCGTACATAATTTTCGTCAAACCAAAATCGGCCAGGAATGCATTGCCCGTTTCGTCAAACAGAATGTTGGCCGGTTTCACATCGCGATGCACGACCTTTCGTTGATGCGCGAAATCCAGAGCCCTGGCAATCTGCAGCAACCATGTTTTGATCGAATCAACTGGCAACGCTGTCGGCTGGCCGTTTCGAGCCTGCATCTTGTCCGACAGACAGCCACCAGAAAGATACTGCATAACGACAAACGGAATGTTGCTGTGCAGACCAATGTCCAGAATACTGACGATATGCGGATGCTGCAGTTGGACCAGTAATCGACTTTCTCGTCGAAAGCGTTCTCGCAGCCCGTCGTCCAGCAGTTTGTGTTTTTTCGGGACCTTGACAACGACTTCCGTTTCCAGCCGATGATCAAATGCTCGATACACAATCGCCATACTGCCCTCGCCGACGCGCGCAACGATCTTGAATCGGTCGTCAGCGAGTGAGGCACCGATTAAGAATTCCGGGTCGAGCAGCCCCGCTGCCATCTGGAAACCCTTCTGAAATATTACTTAAGAAAAGAGGCGTACATGCTACCGAACTTCCGTCGGTCAAAATCCACAATGATTCATCAGGGTACGGCAGAGCATGAAAATGCGACACGCCTGGATGTTAATTCTGTGTTAATCCGGCGCAAGTCGGTGTTTGCGGGAAGTTGCGGGGCGAATTCAGGAAAACAAGGAAGAAGGCAGATGGCACAACAAATCAGTTTGGCAAAAGAAACTCCGAAAAATTCACTCAACATTAAAGAATCATTTCCACAATGACATGCAAATTGTCCTCCCGCTGGCCCTACCGCAGCGGCGACGCATTGGACAACACCATCGCTCGGCAGCAACGATGATTCATGGTGACGTGGAAATGGTTCTGGCAGTGGCTCGAAAGTGCGATTTGCTGGACTACGGTCGCCGTCCCAAATTCTTCAATCGGGACTTCACGTCGTGACAGATTCTTCATGTTCCTCCATCGCTGTTGTTCCTGTTTCGGACGGACAGGAACTCATCAAAACGATCGTACTTGTTGATTCTCCGCAAATCACAAGGCCGGTAGCTGAGTATCTGCGACAGGCCAATTGGACTGTCTATGAAGCCTCCAACTGCGGCCAGGCACGCGGTCTGGTAGCGCGATTTAAGCCTGAATTTGTCATTATGGAATTGTTGCTGCCACTGGAAACCGGTTTCGAATTTTGTGCGTATCTCAAGAAGGCAAATTGTCGAATCGCGGTCATGATCTTTACAGAGGTGCAGCTGGAAGAAGCTCGCAACATCGCCATGTGGGCCGGAGCTGATGCCTATTTGACAAAACCAATTGATCCTGGTCGTCTGTATCAACAAATCCTCAACACTGCGACGCGAGTCAGTATGAGGATCCAGCAGGCCGAAACGGGATACGGAGGGAGTATTTCATTCCGGTGCAAGTGCGGTAAGTCGCTCAAGGTTGGTTCACAGCATGCCGGCCGCGCGGTCGTTTGTCCAGGCTGCAAACATCTCGCAAAATGCCCGGAATCGTTGCTGGATTCAGGAACATTGTTTCGTTCGATGATGGAGGAAAGGCGTGGTCTGTGTTCCAGTCATACGGGCATTCAGTGTCAGTCATGTCGCAAAACAGTCGATCCACGAAAGTGTCGCGTGCGGGACCACTACGAATGCTACCACTGCCATCGCCACATGACTGTCTCCGCTGATTTCCTTGACCAATGGCAGTTGTTCTTCGGTGATAAAACCGAGGACCTTCCAGTGAAGAATTTCAATCCGTTGCGTTATGTTTTTGTGCAGTGCGAGCATTGTCGCAATCTGCATCAGTACTTTCGCGACGCTGACAATCCCCAGCCCTGCTCTTCCTGTGGGCACCAGCATTCACTTCCTTCCATTCGTGGCGTTCCGATTTCTCGCGCTGCCCTTGCAAGTACCGGGCGTCTGTTTGAGTTCCGACTTACGGACGGTCGCAATAAGCTGTTTCTGCTTCCGTCACGGCGAAAGTGGATGGTTGGAAATTCAGCGGAGTGCGCCATTTCGTTACCGAGTCAGCCGTTGCTTCCGAACCACTGTTTCCTGAGAAACACGCCTGATGGCCCTTCGCTGATTCCGATCGATCCGGCAGCTCCAATCTCTGTTAATGGAACGTCCGTTTCGCAAACAACTCTGTTACGGCCCGGAGACGAGATTCAACTGGGCAGCGTGCATCTTTCACTGCATGGAACACCCGAGCGTCAGTTAAGAACACGATTGTCGGGGATTCTGAATGACGTGGTCGAGCGGCAGAAGCTGGTTGGTGAACTGGAACTGGCCGAACCGGCCGCTAAAGTTCTGCAATACCATTGGGAACTCGAACGACTTCGCTGGATCGAATACCTTCGCAGTCAAGCAGCCAATGCATCAAGTGAATCCAGCCTCATTCAACAGGCCAGTGGACCGAATCTTCATTGAAGATTCACAAAAATATCGAAGCTTCGGACCCTACGAAGACTTCAATCAAAAACGCTCGCACGCTCGACAGTTGGGACCGGTCAATGAGATTTCTATTTTGCATAATCGGCCTTGTTGCTCTGGAGTTTGCATCGGTGAGGCTGTGTCTTGCGCAGGAACCGAGCGAGGATAGAAGCGGAGCCAACCATGTTTCTTTGGCTGTAGAAGTGTTCCAGAAGATCGGATATCGCAAATCGCCCGATGAGGAACTTGTATTTGTCGCCCCCAGCAATGTCACGGATGCGGATCTCGCAGCCATCCCAGACGTTCCTGTTGCGTTCGGGCTGCATTTTGCAGCCAGCAACATTACAGAGTCCGGCCTGCAGACGCTCTCGCGTCTTCGTAATCTGAAATCGCTCAATTTGCTCTACACAAAGATTCGTTGCGAGTCGGATTGTGGCTTCGCGCAGATGGAACATCTGACAGACCTTAACGTTCATGGCTCACCGATAACTGATCTAGGTCTCAAGCAAATCAGACTCATACCGCAGCTAGCGACTCTCGATTTGCAGGGGACCGAAATTACCGGCGAAGGATTGGCGGAGTTGTCTGATAGCAAGACGCTGCAATCGCTGGAACTTGACCTGAAAGACGAAAGCCTGCATGCGCTCAGCAAGGCTGGATTGCTTCATGTTCTTCCCTATTCCGAAAGTGAAAACGAGGCATTGCCTGACTCCGATAATGAGATCGTAACACTGCATCTCAATGGATTTTACGGCATCGAGATCACGGACAATTCCATCAGTGCGTTAACCAGGCTTCCGAAGCTTCGCACATTGAATTTGATCGGTTCCTCGATAACGGACGTGGGCATTGTCGAGCTGGCAAACTTGCCGCAACTTTCGCGTCTAAGTCTGGAGCAGACCAAAGTCACAGATTCCGGAGTGGAAGGACTATCAAAGCTCGGCAAGTTGTCATCTCTGAGCCTTGACGCAACGGCAGTCACTGACACAGGTTTGAAACCACTGGCGGACAATGCTCGACTGACCACCATCAGCCTGAACCGAACTAGGATTACTGATGCAGGAGTCCGCATTCTCGCCAAGAGTGTCCATTTGAAAGAACTCAGCATAGGATCAACCAGCGTGACACTTGCGGGAATGCCGGAGATTTCCAACCTTCGCAACCTGACTAAGCTGAGCGCCAGCCACACCAAAGTCACGGATGTGGGGCTGAAAGAAATCGCGAGGTTGCCTAATCTGGTCAGTCTGGACCTGATCCTCTGTGACATCACGGACATCGGCCTGAAAGAACTCAGCGTTCTCTCCAAACTGGAAACACTGCATTTGAATCGCACTCAGATCACCGACGCAGGCCTGAAAGAACTTCAGGGACTCACGAATCTCTCCACCCTGAGCCTCAGCGCGACGCAAATCACCGATGCCGGATTGCTTGAACTTGATGTTCTCCGGAACATGAAAACGCTCATCCTGTATGGGACGCCCGTCACCAGCGCGGGGGTTGAGAAACTGCGGAAGAAATTGCCGCGCTGTGAAGTTTTCATGTAGTTGAGTTTCGAACCGGCGGCCCCTGAAAACTCCCGCGACCATTTCTCTCGACCAGTCAATTCACCCGATGAACCGTCCCCGAAAACGAAAGAAGAATTATCCCGCCGTGGCGACTCCGGAAGGTGCAGAGCTTTCCGACGGGCGGGCCTTGTCTCCTTTGCAGCTGGACATCGCAATTTCTACTGCTCTCGCACTGATTACACTGATTCCGTACGCACAGACATTCTCATTCGACTTCGTCAACTTCGACGATCCGGGATACGTTTATGAGAATGTTTTACTGAGGGATGGGTTGACTCTGGCGTCTGTTTTTGATGCAACATTCGGCTTCCATCAGGCGAACTGGCATCCGCTGGTGTGGCTTTCATATATGCTTGAGATTGAGCTGTTCGGGATGTCTCCCGGCCCTATGCATATTACCAATGTCGTGCTCCACATTCTGAGCAGCCTGGTCCTCTATCTTTGGCTGCGTTCTGCGACAGGTTGCATAGTTCGCAGTTTGCTTGCGGCATTGATCTTTGCCATTCATCCGGAGCACGTGGAATCTGTTGCCTGGATCACGGAAAGAAAGGATGTGCTGAGCACGCTGTTTTTTTATATCACACTGGCGAGTTACACCAGATACTGCCAGACTGCGGAGAAATTCTGGTACATCGGATCACTGATCGCCTTTGCCATAGGACTCACCGCCAAGGGTATGCTGGTGACGGTTCCGGTTGTCCTGCTTCTGATTGATGTCTGGCCACTCAACAGGTTGCAACTCGATTGCTCCTTCTTGACGCTTATCAAAGCGCTGCGACGACTGGTTGCTGAGAAGATTCCCTTTATATTGCTGTCGGCGGCGCTTTGTTTGATCACGATTGCGGCTCAAAAGAGCGGAGGCGCAATGACCGATTTGCAAGTCCTGACGATTGGTGAACGACTTGCGAATTCAGCGGTCGCGTGCGTCCGGTATTGTTTGATGACAGTGTGGCCGCTCGGATTATCCGTTTACTATCCGATGCCGGATGGTGGTTGGCACATTGGTGTCGTTGTCCTTGCGTTCCTTTTTCTTGTCACGGTCACGACCGTCTCCGTTTTGTTTCGAAAGAATCGACCGGTGATACTGGTGGGATGGATGTGGTTTCTGTTTACGCTGGTGCCTGTGATAGGCTTGGTCCAGGTCGGAATTCAGTCAATGGCCGACCGCTACATGTATATTCCTGGAGTCGGGCTTTCGCTGCTGTTGGTCTGGAGCATTCCAGACCGCTTCTTCCGGTTCGACGTTCTGCCAATCTCCGTGATGGCGCTGTTGACCGCTATTCTTCTGAGTGTGACGTATTTTCAGGTGAGTTACTGGCGCGATAGTATTTCACTTTTTCGGCATTCGATTGATGTTGTTCCAAAACGGAACGTCGTTGCGTTTCACAATCTTCCGCTGGCCTATCTTCGCGCGAGAGACTACGAAAAAGCCATCGACATCCTGCAGCCCGCGCTGAATGCATACGACACCGATCCCGTCCTCTGGATTCACCTCGGAAATGCCATGCGCGGTTTGAACAGATCCGACGACGCGATTGAGTGTTTTAGAAAAGCGGTCAAGTTCGACCCAACCTCCAGCGAGGCTCTGAACAATCTTGGCCTCCTTTTGTGCCGTACAAATAATGCCGAAGGGATGCACTATATTCAAAGAGCGATCGAAGCAGAACCGGGAAACGCCCACGCCCACAACAGCCTTGGCAATGCCCTTGTTCGCGCGGGCGACCTTTCCTCGGCGGAAAAGAGTTATCTGACCGCGATCAGGCTGGGCAACCTTCCGGAAGCAAAACAGAATCTGGATTACATCCTAAGTTTGCCAGAAGTCGATTCGGCGATAAAAGAGTAGACATAGTTCGCCGGATTTCGTCTCAGAGTCTGCTCCCAATGAGTCTGTGAATCGTGGCGAATGTATCAGTGTAAGTTGTATTTAAAGACAGAGATCAATGAACGAATCTGCGACAGCAATCAATCAAAGTCATCGTTTCAGATACGCATTCTTGTGGATGGGTTGGCTGGTGCCTCAACTGCTGTTGCTTGGCCCCTGTCTGCTTGGATGGCGTGTATTGATTCCGTGCGAATTATTAGCGCTACCGGGCTATTATCTTCC
>JBDNFT010000223.1:0-2930 GCA_041689695.1 Planctomycetaceae bacterium
AAAAGTGGGCCTGAACCAACAGGCGATGTCGACTGTTGCGTATGCCGATCAACAACTGTGGATTCAATGAAGTTACTACTTGCCGTTTGAACAGATCCGACTCGACCAAAGCGATGCGATTCAGACTGCGTAGTTGACGCAGCGCCAGATCCAGTATGCTTTTTCAATGGTATCACGGAAGAGACTGGTACCCACGTACGCCGAGTCGGCGGCAGTGGCTGATCCTGTTCGGGGGCGGCAGTTGGCTGGTTCACGTGAAACTCGGCGAGATTCAATTGCAGTTCACCAACCGCCGTCGCATGATTCGCGTATCTCGGAGGCTGGAGGTATCTCGGCAGCAGCAAGACGACCGTAGAAATGCCGCAGATAAGGCACGCGACCGTCAGCAGCATACTTGAGATTCGAAAAGGCGATTCGTCGTTCATCCCTGACCTGCTTCCATCAAACTTGGGCAGCGACCACATTGCTGGTCCGAAGACGCCGTTCGATCAGCAAAGGCGCAACGCCGTTTAATCAGGTATCGACAATCGGCAAAGTCAAACTAAACGGAAAAACCGGAAAAGACCGCCAGAATCACCTATTTTGAAGTTTCGAATCTGAATCTTGTGGCGGGGATGCGAAAATCGCGTCGGTTTTGAGAAAGCTTGCTCCCAGCAGGAGCGCACAGAAAAACAGCGCGGCAAGGTCCCCTCAAAGCTTCCAGCTTTCCTCACCGCGCTGTTAATTTCATCTTCTGTGACAGAAGAGTTGTAGTCGTTGGTTCGTTGCGAGCAGATTTGCATCCGCGTCAGGGGGTAGTTGCAGAAACATAGGTCGCGTCTTGACCGCGTCAAATTAAATTGAGAAAAATGGTGCGACTCGTCTACAAAAAATACCCAGACAACCAAAACGAACATGACTCGTTTCTAGTACTGACTGGCTTCCAAACTGTCTCAATTCTGCATTGTTCAAACAAAAAAAAGTCTTTTTCCGCCATAAAACAAGTATACGCAAGTTCATTGTTTACAAAAATCGTTCGATTGGATGACCCTTTTGCATCGGGTTTGTTAACTTCTGAAAGTCTAAGTCCCCGCCGACGGAAAGCTGGAAGTTCGCTGATAAGATCCGCAGCAGTGTCGAACGAAGGTCCGAAACAAAAGGAAGTTGGAAAGTCCAACGAGACGAAGTCTTCTGAATTATTTTTTCAGGCGACATGTGTTTTTTGTTCTGAATGGTGTTCCGTGAAGTGGATTCGATCGCAGTTGTTCTGGAAGATTGTGGGGCTTTACGCCGTGCTGTCGCTGCTTGCTCTGATCGGACTTTTGGTCGCTCTTCATGCTGGACAATCGGCTGAAGCCGTTGCCCAGCAGACCCAGGAAGTCCAGCGTCGACTCCGCGTCATTCGTAACGAGCTGCAAGCAGGCGAAGATCCCCAGATTGTGATCACATCATGGCAGACTACGTTTCAGCGGGACTCTCAGCGATTATGGCTCGTTGATAAAGAATGCAAGGCATTGACACTTGGTGAAGATGAGCTGCCTTCTGAGATCACTCTGCAGTCCGTCGTTCAGTCGGCTATCCGATTTGGCGAATCTTCAAGGCGTATTCGTCTGGGAGGTGGCTCCCCGGAAACGCTGGCGTTCGGTCTGGATGCTTCAGCCGATGCAGACAATATCAGTGTCCTGCTGACATTACTCTCGCCTGATGAGCTGCTGGGGAAACATCCGGCAATTGCATCCGCTGCTACAAGATCTGCGATCTTCACATGGATCATAGGAGTGATTTGTGCGGCCTTCGTGACCATAGGTGTGGTTGAACCTCTGCGATCGATGTCAGCGAATCTTGATCAGTCAATTCAGCGACCTCAACGGGAAGACATGTTGCTGTCAATTTCCGATCGACATGACGAGCTTGGCCAGGTGGCCACATCCTTGCACCGTCTGGAAGGCGAGCTTCAAGTTCGCATCACGGGGCTGCAGCAAGCCGAGCGAGAAGCCCGTTCATCATCAGACTTATTGTCGGCCGTTCTGGATTCCATGGAGGAAGGCGTTGTTGCCATCGACCGCGAACAACGGATCGTCTTTCTGAACACCGGTGCTCGTCGTTTGCTGGGGATCAGCAAAGTTATCGGTATCGGCCATCGACTCTACGAAGCAGTGCGCGTCCCGGCATTTCGTGATACCGTTCAGGATGCCTTAGAGTCGCAAAAAATCGAAACCACGGAGTATCGAAAATCCCGCGAGCAGCCCAGCTTGGTTCTCGTCGTTATTCCGATTCTGAGTGGACCTCATGCAGGTGCGGTGGCTGTGGTGCGAGACGTCTCCGAAATGCGACGTCTGGAAGCCATGCGGCGAGACTTCGTCAGCGGTGTGTCGCACGAACTGAAAACTCCGCTGACAGTGATTCAGGCATGTACTGATACATTGTTGGCGGGTGCGATGAGCGATCCTGTGGCGAGCGAACGCTTTCTGAAACAGATTGAAGAACAGTCTGAGAGATTGCTGCAGTTAATTCTGGAAATGCTGCAACTCGCCCGCGTTGAATCGGGCCAGCAGGTTTTGCATATTGAGTCCGTCGATGTGGTTACAATCGCTGATGATGTCTTGCGAGGCTTTCGAACTGTTGCTGCGACGAAATCGCTGACTCTGGAGCTGTCTGGAATTGATCAGATGTTGATCGAAACGGATGACCAGGCAGTCCAGACAATTGTCAGCAATCTGGTCGATAACGCTCTGAAGCACACTGATGCGGGCGGCACCATTACCGTGGAATTGAAGATTGAGAACTCCGTGCCGACGATTATCGTACGAGATACCGGAAGCGGAATTCCCGAACAACTTCTGGGGCGAATTTTCGAGCGATTCTACCGTGTCGATCGTGGCCGTTCTCGTGAACGTGGCGGATCGGGACTTGGCTTGGCGATCGTCAAACATCTGTGCCAGGCATTGGGG
>JBDNFT010000224.1:0-5792 GCA_041689695.1 Planctomycetaceae bacterium
CACCAGTACTGAAGACGGAATGCAGACGCCTCAAATGTGGACGACTGAAAAAGGCAAGGGCCGAGTCTTCGTCAGCATTCCTGGCCACTACAGCTGGACTTTCGATGATCCGTTGTTTCGCATTCTGTTGCTACGAGGCATCGCGTGGACCGCAAAGGAACAGGTTGACCGATTCAATGACCTAGCGACACCGGGGGCAAGAATGACGAAGTAGCTCATCAACTCTCCGAAGCCCGTGTAGGAAATACTTCTCGAATTTTGAAATAATTGAAGAGCACTCCACTTGTTGTTGTTTTATTGGCTTGCCAGCCTGCCGTCGTGATCCGAAGTTCATTTTGTGGTTTCCGACATGGTGCCCTGATGCTACACGCTCTCACGCTCTCACGCTCTCATGCTCTCATGATTCGAGTGACATCTGGCGTGGCTTCCCTTTGATATTCCTGGTGGTGTTTTTATGTGCGGGCTGGGGCCTGCCAGAAACAACTGCCTCGGATAGCCAAACCCAGCAAGTGATTGATCGCTACGAAATTGATGTAGGTGTGGTTGTTAGTGACCGAACGACCTCTTACTGCTTGCCGTTGAGCGGTATTGGGATTGCAAGTTCGGGAGAAATTGACTCGCTCGATTCATCGTGCGAATGTGTCAAGCCAACGCTGGTCCGCTACTCCGACACATCAGCGACCTTTGCAGACGGTTTGCTGCTTGAATTTGTAGCCGAAGACCACGCTTCAGGCTCAGCATTGGGGCCGATGCATTTGGCGGTCGATGTCAAATTGATATTGGTCGGTGGCAAGTGTCGAACCGTCACTGTCAACTTCCTGCACGCTCCCCTTCTCGATCAAGGAGCCCTGTGATGCAGACTTTAAGATTCATTGGGAAGACTATGGGCCTGGCGTTACTGTTTGGTTCCACCATTTTCATGTTTGCATGGTGGCAGGCAGGATCGATGGCGGCCGCTCGCCCATGGTTGAGAGGGCAGCGATTGATTATTGAACCCACCCATATTTCCTTTGAAAAAGTCGGGAAGGGAACCCAGATCGAACGGACGATTAACGTCACAAATCTTTCGACCGTGTCACAAACAATTTTCGGCTCGCAACGAAGTTGCGGCTGTTTGTCTGTGGATGAGTTCCCATTCGAACTCGCGGCTGGCGACAAGCGCAAGCTCACGTTGCGAATGCAGGTTTCTGATCACGCAGGGGAGTTTGAGTATACGGTGAAGTTTTTTACAAGTGAGCAAGATCATTCGCCGACAGTGGTTGCTGTGACGGGTTTGGTTGAATAGGCGCAGGTTGTATCTGTGATCAAATGCGAGATCCTTTGTGATGGAACGCGTGTCGTTGATGGGGGTTCAAAGTGCCGTGTTTTACGAGACAATGGTTGTCTCGTTGATCGAGTGAGTGAAGTTGTACTCCACAAGGAAAAGACGTTATGAAGAAGTTGCGATTTACGAGTCAGGTTCTGTTGTCGATGGCAATTTGCCTCGGTGCTCTCGGAGTCGATTCGACCTATGCGTGTTGGAATGCATACGATGATTCCTGTGCAGACCGGACTCCGGACCCAACCACTGGATTGGGTTGCGGGGGAGGTACTTGCTTTGGTTCTTACACTGAAGCTGGCTGCGCATGCGACGCGAACGGCGCTTGGACTGAATGTAAATGCTATTGATCGAACCAGGCAAGACTGCGAGCGTTGATGGATTTACTATTCCATTTTGAAATGTCTGAGCAGCTTGCCGCGGTTCCCAAGAGGCGATCCATAGTTTCGACTCTGGTTCGCCTTTCTTCGAACTTAACTTTAGAGTCAGCTCCTGTGTTGAACCTGACATCTAGCTGACGCTTTCATATGAGTGCGCCACTTAAAACATACGTACCTAGGCTGGTGGATATATGTTTTCTTTTAAAACTCTGAGACACGCATTCGTATGTGGTTTTGCAGTCGTTTTTTTCGTCGGCAGACTCCGTGGTGGGACTGGCGAAGAGTCGGATCGACTCTTCGCTCAGGTCTGTCAGGCGCATGCTGAGTTGAGCTACGCCGAGATTTCACTTCGCGCCCACGTTATATCGACGAGGTCATTCACAAATCTTCCCGAAAGTGCGCGGGCCCACTGGAAGAAGGAAGGAGTTGATACAGACCGTCCCCATGTTTTTTCCGATTCTATGTTTTCTATCTTTGGAGAATCTGCTAGGGAATCTGGTGTGGATAGAAAAGGAATGGAGTATGTGAAATGCAGAAATCCTGAGTATGCGTTTCTTATCGCCCGATCAGAACGCATTCCAAAGTATGCAATTCAATTGCTCGAAAAGAATGGGGACGAATCTCGTCTGGCAGAGAGAATTAAAGATGAAGTCGCTGATGTTATTTCAGTGCCCTTGGCTGGGTTTTACATGATCGGGATACCACTGTCCGAACTTTTCGACAGCCTAGACTTTAAATTGAAGAACTGCTCAGAACTGGTGCAAAATGAGAAGCGGCTTGTGAAGGTGGAATTCGAATACAAACCTCTCCGACCGCCTCGTATGTTAGATGCATACATTTTAATAAACCCGATGGAAAACTGGCGAATTGAGCAGTACAGCTATTCTCAGGTTGCAGACACTCACGTCGAAGGCAAGATCACTTACCGTTCAAAGAATGGTGGTGTGCCAATTCCTAGCAAGATTACGCAAATCGGTTTAGGCTCCAGAAGCCCAGCCACGTCTGAAACGGTCTGGGACATTGAAGTTCTTCCGGAACAAGTGGATGCAAAGGAGTTCTTTTTGAGCCACTACGGGCTTCCGGAGCCAAATTTTGCACAGCGAATGTTCGGCGGCTGGGCGTATTATTTTCTCGGAGCGGCGGTCTGCGTTTGTGCGTCTTTTGGGGTCTCAAGATGGAGGCGAAGGGCACGTTGATCCAGATTCAAAAGACCTGTGCAATCGACCGCAACAGTGTTGATGGTGCCAGCAACCGCTATTTCCCAAGACTGCTTTGGTTTGTGATGGTAATCGTTGCTACACACTACGTCCATTTGTTCTGGCCAATTGGCTGTTTCTGTTTCAGTCCACTCGTTTGGATCTGGCGATCACCTTTGGCAAGCCATTCAGTGATGAGAAGCTCCTCCGAGGCCCTCGTACTCGGGTTTGCTGTCGGTTGGATTTCGACGGGGTTCGTGAGCGATGCAATTGCTGATTGGGGATACATTGTTCAGGCCATCGCCTGCTTGGTATTCGGCCTGCATTTTGTCGCGATCACCGTTTCAATTCACTTCGTGCGACACTGGCCAATTCTAATCGCCGCAGTGGCGACGACTATTGCTGCCACTGCGAGTGAGTTGTTTCAAGCTTGGCTGGGAATCACATGGTCCGTGAAGAATCTAGCGCTGATCACTGTAACGACTCCCATCGCTCAATGGGCTTCCGTTGTAACGCCGTTTGGTGTTTCTGGGATCCTGTATTTTATCAATTTCCTACTCGCAAGTGGAGATTCCGAGCGGCCACAGATCCGATGGGTAGGGCCGATGACAGCTGAGTTCGTGACGGCCGTCGTCTGGGGTGGTGGCGTGGTGTTGGCGTCTTCAGTGGTGACATCTCCTTGCCCTTTTTCGGTGATGTTGGTGCAAAGTCACTTGAAAGATGCTCGCGGTGTTCCTTGGCGACCATGGGTGGCGCTCGATCGTTTGACCAGATATAGCCTGGGAGAACAAGGCACAGTGGACTTGATCGTCTGGCCTGAAGCAGCGCTGAGTAACAGCAACTACTCTGGAGATGCTGAAGAAACGAATGACTCAACGAATCGGATGACGATCCAGCAGTTTTCCAAAGACCTCCAGCCGGTCTACGGGACTAATTGTCTCGTTGGCGTCCCCATGATCAAAGAGGTATCGAAACAACAGTACGGCTTGGAAGTACAAAGCCCGAGTTTTTTCAATTGTGGCTGTCTCGTTTCGGGTCGAACACAGCGGTTTTACCATGAAAAACAGGTACTCGTTCCCTTAAAGGAGTATGAACCCGACTTTATTCAACTGCCGTGGATCCGCAGGTGGTTGCCCCAATCGCTCCAGCTAACGTCGCCATTCACGCCGGGAGGAAGATTTCAGACGTTGCCATTTGTCGATTTAAGTGGTCAACGGCGAGCGATTGCAGTCTGCGTATGTTATGAATCATATTTTCCATGGCTACCGCAATACAACACTGACTCATCTGTGGATGCAATTGTCCACATCCTCTACGACGGTAATTCGGTTGACCATCCGCAACTTTTACAGCATCAGATTGACGCCTGCCGGTTTCGCGCCATCGAAACTCGAAAATGGAATCTGGTGTGTTCGACCTGGACCGGAACCGCAATTATTGATCCGACAGGGAAAATCGTCAAACAATTGCCACCGGTTGCTGGTGTCCTTAGAACAGATATGTGAGATGAACGCGATGTGATCAATTCGTCGTCCGGAGATTCGTATCATGGCAAAAATCCAACGCCGCACTCGTGGGTTTACGTTGATCGAAGTATTGGTCGTCATCGCGATTCTTGCGATTCTGATAGGCCTACTTTTGCCGGCCGTACAGCAGACACGCGAAGCGGCAAGGCGGATGCAGTGTCAGAACAACCTGAAGCAGCTTGGGTTGGCGTTACACAATTATCACGATGTCCACGGCCTGTTGCCGCCCGCTTCCATCTGGAGTGGTCGCGGGGAACCCAACGGTGGAGGTCTGTTGCCTCTCGGAGCATTTGACCGCGTGGCCATGGGGATCTCCCCAGGCACCGAGCCAGACCGGCTGCATTCGAACTGGATTATCGCAGTACTACCCTATCTGGATCAATCGACGCTCCTGGATACTTTTGACTTGAATCAGCCGGTGGATGCCGCAGCCAACGCAACGGCACGCGGAACCGCGTTGGGTGTGATGCGTTGCCCGAGTGATGCCTATAACAACGCGCCCTATGAGCGGGCTTTGCTGGCCGGGACAAGTGGCCATACATACGCTCGAGGAAACTACGGATTGAATATGGGCAGCAACAACATATGTTTTAACTTTCAAGCCGGCTGTACTGATGGTTTTGACACGGGCACGAACGATCTGATCAATACCAATGCCACAGTCTCCGGCAGCGGAATCGGCGGCATCAATGTGTCGTTTGCGTTCAAGCACTTTTCCAACGGCCTCTCCAACATCGTGGGGATTGATGAAATCCGAGCCGGTATCGAACCGCTTGATCCTCGCGGGACATGGGCGTTGGGAATGCCAGCCGCGAACGTCACCGTACTCAAATATCCTGGGCCCAATCCTGGTGATCCAGATGGAATCACCTCCTGCACGATGCTGATATTGAAGTATTCGCAGGCAGAATTGATTCGACTGGGCATGCCGTGTCTCGATGCGCCAGTGCCGGGAAATTTTGCGGGGGCGGCTCGTTCCATGCATGTCGGATTGGTGAATACGCTCCGAATGGACGGCTCGGTGAGTTCAGTGCCAGACAGTATTGACAGCATCGTCTGGCAACAACTGCATTCCCGATATGCCAGATAATCAATTCTCAGACCTGCAACGGCAATCAACTCACCACCTCAGTTATTCAACATGTTCTCTTTCAACTGGATCGCTGCCGGTCCTACAAGGATCACGAAGATCCCCGGAAAAATGAATAGAACGAGCGGGAAGATCATTTTTACAGCAGTCTGAGCGGCTTTTTCTTCCGCGATCTGTCGACGTTTTATTCGCATTGTATCCGACTGAACTCGCAGAGCCTGTGCGATGGACGAACCAAACCGGTCTGCCTGAATCAGAATCGCGGCCAAGGCACGAACGTCA
>JBDNFT010000225.1:0-7396 GCA_041689695.1 Planctomycetaceae bacterium
CGTTGAATATGTTTTCAACGGTCAAGTGCCGAAAATCTGCAACCCTTCGCTGTGATGGGGTATTTGCGGTTCCGCCAACTGGATATTCGGAAGAAATCAATTGTGCCGCACGAAATCGTCAACCGAAGTCCCGTCCCGCTTGAGATATCAGGTCCTCGAACTGGACTTGAGCTTAAACATTCATCTGTCTTTGAAGATCGTGCCTGCCGAATTAGACTCCCTGTGTGGTTTTGGTTACGCGCCGTTTGGTTACGCCTGAGGAATGCTGTCATGCCAATGTTTGCATCGTCGATTCATCGAACCTGCAGCGATCGAATCACAATCGCTTTTCTGGCAGCAATCTTGATGGCAATGACGATTCCCCGTCCGGCCTCCGGTGATGAATCACCTGTTACAAAACGCAATGCCTGGGCGACATCAAAAATTGCTGGCTCACCAGAACCGCCGCTGCCATATCGGGTTGAACTCGCGTTTCCGGAATTGAAGTTTCAGCAGCCACTTGATCTATCCGCAGCTCCCGGCACAAGCCGCTTGTTTGTGGCAGAGCAGGGCGGAAAGATCTATTCGTTTGAGAATCGACCCGATGCAGCTCAACTGGATTTGATGGCCGATCTGAAGCTATCGCATCCGGAATTAACGTCGCTCTATGCCATCACATTCCATCCAGACTTCGAACGAAATCGAAAAGTCTATGTATGCTACATTCAGGGCAACGACAAGCCGGATGGTACATTCGTTTCGCAGTTCGAATTGTCGAAGTCCGATCCGCCGGTGCTCGATCCCGCGAGTGAGCGCATCTTGATTCGCTGGTGGTCCGGAGGACATAACGGATGCAGTTTGAAATTTGGCCCGGACGGCTTCCTCTACATTTCGACTGGCGATGGAGGAGCGCCTTCGCCGCCAGATCCGCTGATGGCGGGACAAGACGTCAGCAATCTGCTGTCCAACATTCTGCGCATCGACGTGGATCAGCAGGACGGTGACAAAGCGTATCGAATTCCCGCAGACAACCCGTTCGTCGGCATGCCTGACGTTCGTCCCGAAATCTGGGCGTTTGGTTTTCGCAATCCCTGGCGGATGAGTTTTGATAAAACTCGCGGTGACTTGTGGGTCGGTGATGTTGGCTGGCAGTTGTGGGAAATGATTTATCGAGTGGAACGTGGCGGCAACTATGGATGGCCAATCATGGAAGGACCGCAGGCCGCTCTGCCGGAATCCAAACGCGGCCCCGCGCCGATTCTGCCGCCGACCGTCAGTCATCCGCACTCAGAGGCTGCATCGATCACGGGCGGTTACGTTTACCACGGGCAACGTTTGCCGAGTCTTCAGGATGTCTATGTCTACGGCGATTATCAGACGGGCAAAGTCTGGGGACTGAAGCTGAATGGAACTCAAATCGAATCGCACAAGGAGCTGGCTCAAACACCGCTGCAGCTTGTGTCGTTTGGTGAAGATAACGACGGCGAATTGTACCTGGTCGATCATCAACGCACTCAACAGATTTACCGACTTGTCGAAAACCCTGACGTAGGTCAACAGGTAAATTTTCCTCAGCGGCTGAGCGATACCGGTCTATTCACTTCTGTGAAAGATCAGACTCCATCGCCGGGTGTGACGCCATATTCAATCAACGCGGCGCACTGGGCGGATCATGCGACTTCAGAACGATGGTTGGCTCTGCCTGGCACCGAGCCCGTTCAAATTGACAAGAACGAACACTGGCAGTTTCCAGACGGAGCTGTGCTCGCGAAGACTGTCAGTATTGCGATGTCTCAAGGTGATCCCGCGTCATCGCATCGTCTGGAGACTCAGATTCTTCATCGCGAAGACGGATCCTGGCGACCATACACCTATCTCTGGAATGATGATCAGACCGATGCGGATCTTGTTGCCGCAAATGGAACAGTAGTTTCGCTCCGAATCAATGATGCCTCGGTACCCGAAGGCGTTCGTGAACAGTCTTATCGTGTTGCCAGTCGCGGCGAATGTCAAATGTGTCACAATCCGTGGGTTGAAATGAAAACCGCCGGACTGGGTATTCAATCAGCATCGCCACTAGCGGTTTCACTCGCTCAACTGAACCAAAATCAAAGCCACGAAGCTTCGGCAGAGAATCAGTTGACGGCGTTAAAGCGACAAGGCTGGATTAGCGGAAATCTACCTGAGACGCCGTCTGAAGCTCCAATGCTGGCGAATCCGTACGATGACAATGCCGATTTGAATGAACGAGTCCGCTCGTATCTTCACATCAACTGTGCCCACTGTCATCAGCCACACGCCGGCGGCAGCGCGCTGATTGAACTTGCCTCCGACGTCAAACTGGAGAATGCAAAGATTCTGGATGCCAAACCTGGGCAGGGTGCGTTTGGCATCTCACACGCTCGCATCGTCGTTCCACATGATCCGGAAGGATCCGTTTTGTTCTATCGCATGGCGAAAATTGGTAACGGTCGTATGCCTCGAATCGGCTCCAACGAAGTCGATGAGCAGGCCATCGCCATGATGCATGATTGGATTCAGCAACTACAAAGTTCGATAGTGAACGAGCAGCCGCAGGACAACCCAAACACGGCTGATTCAACCCTATTGACATCGCTGCTGCAGTTGTCCGACTCAGAACGATCGAAAGCAATTGCACAACTTGCTTCATCGACACGTGGCGCGCTATCACTGATGAATTGGTTAGCTCAAAACCACGCTTCGGCTCAACTGCGCAGCGAGATTGTTGCGGCGGCATCCGCAAGTTTGCAGCCTGAAGTGCGGGATCTGTTCGAGCGTTTTCTGCCTGCATCACAACGAGCAAAGCGGTTAGGCACGATAGTGAATGCTGCAGAATTGATGGCGATGGAGTCGAACGTTGATCGAGGTCGGCAATTCTTCCTGAGTGAAGGAGCTGCGTCGTGCAAAAGTTGTCATCGAATCAACGCGGTTGGTGAAACACTCGGTCCGGACCTGAGTCAGATCGGAAAGAAGTATGCACCAGCAGAGATGTTGACCCATCTTCTGGAACCATCGAAATTCATCGACCCAAAATACATTCCGTGCGTGATTGAAACGACCAGCGGCCTTGTACATGTTGGTTTGATCATCGACCGTAACGACCGCGAAGTGATTCTGAAGAATGCTCAGAACAAAGAGATCAAGATTCCTGCCGAGGAAGTTGAATCACTCGTCTCACAACAAAAATCTCTCATGCCTGAACTCCTGCTTCGCGACCTCACACCACAACAAGCGGCCGATCTGCTGGCGTTTTTGTGTTCACTCAAGTAAGAATTTTTTCGCAATTCCGGGGCCTCACGGCCCCGGCAAAGGCTGAGTCGGTCCATCCGGGCCTGAACACAAGATCGCTTAAAGATTGGACAACACGCCCATCTGCGGTGAGCAACCACATCTGTGCCGCAATCCGGATGCTTCTGGAATTCATTCTGCCGAATCGGTAACGTATATGCCTTGTTCAAAGGTTTTTGTGGCGAAAGACGGCTCATGTTTCAACTCACAACATCATTCAGTACGGCGATCCTGCTTATTGTGTTCTGCTCCGCGCCGCTGTGCGCTGACGAGAAGTCGGATCTGCTTTTCGAAAACAGTATTCGCCCGGTTCTGGTGGACACGTGTTTTCGCTGTCATGGTGATTCAAAAATCTCCGGCATGTTGCGGATTGATTCGCGGGAAGCTTTGATGCATGGTGGCGAATCCGGGGCGGCGATTGTGCCCGGGAAGCCCGAAGAAAGCTTGCTGGTGATGGCGATCAAGCGGCAGGACGATGTCTCCGCAATGCCGCCGGAGAAAGAAAAATCTCTGCGGCCAGATCAAATTGCGGCATTCGAAAAATGGATTCGAGACGGTGCCCATTGGCCTGAGTCCGCGAAAAAGTTTGAACATCAACAGCATTGGGCATTTCAGCCCGTGCATGAAGTTCCGCCGCCGGCTGTGCATGACTCAACATGGGTCAGAAACGACATCGACGCTTTTGTTCGATCGAAGCAGGAAGCTGCGGGCCTTGATCCAACTCCGCCAGCCGACAAACAAACGCTCATCCGTCGCGCGACATTTGATCTGACCGGACTGCCTCCGACTTCGGAAGAAGTGGCTGCGTTCGAAAACGATACATCGCCGGACGCTTATGAAAAACTGATCGACCGACTTCTTGCATCACCGCACTATGGCGAACGCTGGGGACGTCATTGGCTGGACGTTGTGCGTTATGCCGACACTGCCGGTGAGACAGCCGACTATCCCGTTCCGTTGGCATGGCGTTATCGAAATTATGTGATTGATTCGTTCAACGCTGACAAACCGTACGACGAATTCCTTCGAGAGCAGATTGCGGGCGACATTCTGGCGAACCAGGGTCCGCCGGAGCGATATGCAGAACAGGTGACAGCAACAGGATATCTGGCGATTTCACGTCGCTTTGGTTTTGATTCTGAAAACTACCATCACCTGACGATCCAGGACACAATCGACACGCTGGGACAGTCTGTGCTCGGGCTGAGTCTCGGCTGTGCGCGCTGCCATGATCACAAATTCGATGACTTGTCGATGACTGATTATTACGGACTGTACGGAATCTTTGACAGCAGCCGTTACTCGTTTCCCGGTTCCGAACAGAAGCAAAAAATTCGTTCGATGGTACCGCTGCTGGCGCAGAATGAATCGATTCCCAAATGGCGGCAGTTCGATCAACGTGTCGGAGCGATCGCTGTCAGTCTCGAACAGCAAAAACAAGGTGTTCCGGCAGCGATCCTGCGATCACTCAACGACATGGATGGCGACTTTGAATTGCAGGCTCCTGCGGCAGGCGGCAGCAATGGAGTGCTGGTCTCTCCGTGGTTATATGAAGGAAATATCGCCGTCACCAATGCCGCTCAAAGCCCATTCAAGAATCTCTACGCGCGAGGCAAGGTTGGTGCAAGTATTCCGGCGGGTTCACAAGCGTACCGCATCACTCAATCACTTTATCCAGGACGATCGAGCAGCGATGGCGGCGATGTCTACGTGAATTTGGATTTTCGAGTCGCAGCGGCAGATGCCAGTAAGTCCCGAGCACATCAATTCTGGATCGGCGCACGTTCAGATTCGCCTGCAGTGACCGTTCAGATTTCTTCAGACATGGTGTCACTAAAGATTGGCGATACGACCACGCAGATTGGGACTTTGCGGCGGAATGAGTGGCAAAACCTGCAACTGAAGATCGATCTTGAACACAGATCTGTTTCCGGAACGCTTGGAATTCCCGGCGCATTGACGTCGTTTGATGACGTACCACTCGTCGTAAACTGGCGTGGCACGATAGACTACGTTGCACTTGAATCAGCAGCACAGGGCGAGATTCCATCTTCGGCGATCGAGTTCGATAATCTGGGAGTCCAGGACTCACCGATTCCAACAGTCATTACTGAACTGTACGGCACGTTAAACGCCGACGGCATTGATCTCGCAGCGTTATCCAAAGAGCTGCAGGATCTGACCGGCACAGACGGCGACTTCGAAGCACAAATTAACGATTCGCCGCCAGCGATACCATGGAATCCGGGACCGAATAGTGTTGTGCGGCTGGCAAAGACCTCCCAAAGTCCTTTCATCAAGATCTTTCCAGCGGGCGAACTGGGAATTCACATGCCGAACCGCGGCGAGTACGACGGGTTTGGTCTAACGCTGCCAAAGACATGGAATGCTGCCGATACCGAACGGCTTTTCGCCTGCTTCGATTTCCGATGTTCTGACGTCACTGTCGGCGGCGATGGATCGTGGCGGTTTTACGTGGGACATGGGCCTGGAAATTCCGCCGCTGTGGAACTCTTCTTCAACGGAAAAGAATTCTTCCGTCGCAGTGGTGATGTGAAGGAGCCCGTGTGCGCGATCAACGTTGGTGAATGGCATCACGTGCAACTGGAACTGAATCTGAAGTCAAAGAGCTACACAGGGAAAATCTTATCGAACTCTTCGCAGAGCGAATTTGCTGGTGACCTGGCAAGCGGCTGGGATGGCATGATCGATTATTCATTCATCGACAGCTACGGACATATCGGCGGTGTTCGTCCTGCATTGGATGTTGACAATTATGAAATCCGAGATACCGCATTCCCCACGCAGAATTCTGCACCGGCTGATTTGAATGCAACTGAATACACTTCGCGCCGTGATCGAGTCCGTGAAATTCGCACGCAACTGGCCTCCGCCCAAAATGAAAAGGCAAAGGCGGCTCAGGAATTGAATACGCTGTTGGCCAACGGTCCATTTGATATGGCGTATGGAATGGCCGAAGGCACGCCGCACAATGTGCATATACAGTTGCGAGGCGAACCGAGTCAGCCTGGTGAAGAAACCCCGCGCAGTTTGATTAAAGCTCTCGGCGGCGGACCACTGCCGCAAAACACGTCGGGCAGTGGTCGATTGGAACTCGCTCAATGGCTGACCGAGCCTGGTAATCCCCTGACCGCGCGCGTTATGGTGAATCGAATCTGGCAGTATCATTTCGGGCATGGTCTTGTAAAGACGCCGAATGATTTTGGAGTTCGCGGCTTGTCTCCGACACATCCGGAACTGCTGGATTTTCTGGCAACGCAGTTTGTCCGGAATGGCTGGTCGATAAAATCAATGCACCGCCTCATCATGCTCAGCGCGACATATCAACAGTCGTCCGTTGCGAAAATCTCTCCCGCCGCTGTAAATTCTGGAATAGATGCGAGTGATCTCTACACGTATTTTCCACGCCGTCGACTGAGTGCGGAAGAGATTCGCGATTCGATCCTGGCAGTCACTGGTGAATTGGATGCAGCGCCTGGCAAAGAGCATCCGTTTCCGTCGCCGATCAGCTGGGGATTCAGCCAGCATGGTCCGTTTAATGCCGTTTACGAACACAACAAACGCAGCGTGTATTTGATGACGCAGCGACTGAAACGGCATCCGTTTCTGGCGTTGTTTGATGGCGCGGATCCGAATGCTTCGACCGCTGATCGATTGGGAACAACCGTCCCGACTCAGGCTTTGTTTTTTCTGAACGATCCGTTTGTGCATGCCAAAGCGGACAACTGGGCATCTCGACTGCAAGCCAAAAGTCCCGATCAATCCGAGCAAATCAATCACGCTTATCGCACAGCTTTGGGACGTCCGGCAACTGCGGATGAGTTGAAAGATGCGTCAGAATTTCTGACCACCTATCGAACTGAACTCACCGCGATCACACAGGACAACATCAAACACCGCGCGTTGGCTGCGTTTCTGCGAACGTTGATTGGCAGCAATGAATTCCTGCATGTGGATTAACAGCCGATCTTTGATGTTCCTTGCTACCTTTATGCGTTCCCTTAGTGCTTTTCAACGCCGTTGACGGGAAGACGCGGGGGCGGAATCATACAATGAAATCACAACGTGATTCCACCCCAAAGGCCCA
>JBDNFT010000226.1:0-2486 GCA_041689695.1 Planctomycetaceae bacterium
GGATCGATCGCTAAGAAACTTGGCGGCTCAAGAACCGGGCCGCTGGGACTGGTTCGAATCACGGCTGATCTATTTGGCATGAGCAGCGCGGTGCAGTTGGGTAAAGAGGACGAGTTTACATCAGTTGATGCTGTCGAAGCCAAAGAAGTGTCGAAGATTACGTTTCAGTATTATGATGGCACGCAATGGCAGGAGACCTGGGACAGCACTAAGCTCAAGGCATTGCCAAAAGCAATTGAAATCGTGATCACATTGCAGCAACCCGACGCAAACGAAGATCTGAGTTCCACTCGAACATCAGATCCCTATGCTCTGGGAGAAACCACACACCGCATGGTTGTGGCATTACCTCTCGCAGAATCTGCACCAGTGGAGACGGCATTATGAGGAACGCTCGCAAGCATTTGAGCTGCAAGGCGGGACCTACGGAAGGATTGCTTTGTCATCGTCGTGGATTCGTGCTATTGGTTGTGACGATCGTTCTGATCCTGTTGTCGCTGGCGGCATGGGCCTACACGAACAAAATGGTGATCGAAAAAGATGCCACGATGATGTATGGTCGTGACGTAGAAGCTCGCATCGCTGCGGAGTCCGCGATCGAATATACGGCCATTCAGATTGGAAATTTGCAGAAGGACAACACACTGGACGTCTTTCACAATACGACGTTGTTCCGTGGTCAGATCATGGAAGAAGTGCCTGATAATCCTCGCGGCCAGTGTCGCTTTACCGTCCTGGTTCCGAACGAACTCTCTTCTGCTAAAGGTACCTCCGTTCGATTCGGCCTTGCCAGAGAAACAGCCAAGTTCAACATTAATCGTCTGACTGAATTTGACGAAGACGATGATGACGCGACAACAGCGTTTGGTGCTGTTTCTTTCGTGCCAGGGATGTCAGAAGAGATCATGAACTCAATCCTGGACTGGATCGACAGTGACGAAGAGGCTCGCGTGGGAGGAGCCGAATCCATCTATTACGAGGGGCTTGCCGTTCCGTATTCATGTCGCAACGCTCCATTGGAATCCATTGAAGAATTGCTTCAGATTCAGGGGGTTACGCCAGCGCTGTTTTACGGCGAAGATGCCAACCGCAATGGGACTCTGGATCCCAACGAAGACGACGGTAATGAATCGGCTCCTGACGATAACGCTGACGGAGTTCTGGATGCCGGCTGGCGGGAATACTTCACGGCTTCGAGCAAAGAGCGCAATACGACATCGACTGGTGAAGAGAAGATCAATATCAACGGGACGATTCTGACCGAATTGTACGATGCGATTGAAAAAGCTGCCGGTGCCGATGCTGCAAAGTTTGTTATCGCGTACAGACTTTGGGGCAACGAGAACGCAGATCCCGCTACGGTCAAGAGCTTGACGGTGGATCAGAAAGAACTAGCGCAGGCGATCGCTGGTGTTGCCACCAAAGATGATGGTATTTCAATTACGCGGGCCGGAATGAATCTGAATCAAGTCTCTGCATTTTCGTTTCGATCAATCTATGACGTGATCGATGCGGAGGTTGAAGCCACAGTTGATGGTGCGCCGCAAACGTTGCTAAGCCCGTGGACGTCTTCCAATCTTTCCAGTGAGATGCCGGACTTTGAAGCACAGTTTACGCATATCGATGATGCGTTTCTGGACGGACGAATCAACGTCAACATTGCTCGTCGGGAAGTGGTTCTGGCAATTCCCGATATGACGGAATCGATCGCCGATCAGATCGTCCAGCAGCGCCCCACAGTGGAATCCAGCGGGGCCGCTTCTGACCAAATGGCTGGTCGAGTATCTCCGACATGGCTGTTGGGCGAAGGATTGGTTGATCTCAACACCTTTCGTCGATTGGGCCCATGGCTGACGACCGGAGGCGACATCTTCAGCTTTCAGACGCTGGGCCACTTTGATCAAGGCGGGCCCACGACTCGTCTGGAAGCCCGGATCGATGCGACGCAAACCCCACCTCGGGTGATTTTTCAAAGGGATCTGACGCCGCTGGGGCGTGGCTTCCATCCAGGTGAGCTCAGCGGAAAGTAACGCAACTTCCTAAGCCATCCATTCCGGCGGAGGGTCCGGCTGCTGCCAAACGCTCATGCCGCCATCCACAAGCAGCATCTGACCGTGAATGTGTTCAGCCGCGTCGCTCAATAAAAACACAGCCGTCCCGCGACAAACTTCCGCACCAGGCACAACGCCATTCGGCGTATGGAGTTCCATCCAGCGTTTGGCACGCGGGTTCTGCAGAGCGGGCTCAGTCAGCGGCGTACGAAACAACCCGGGAGCCATTCCGTTGACTCGAATTCCATGCGGTGCCAGCGATACGCAAAGCGAACGTGTCATCGCATCAATCGCGCCTTTGGACGTGTCGTAGGCAACGTGTGTTGGTTCAGACAATCGCCCATTGATCGAACCGATGAGCAGTATTCTGCCGCGAATTCCGCGCTCAACCCATCGTTTGGCGAAGTGCTGAATCAAAACGTATTGCGCATACAC
>JBDNFT010000227.1:0-3115 GCA_041689695.1 Planctomycetaceae bacterium
CGACCTGTCCCAAGTCGAATTCCTTCGACCCGGCAACATCGTTTGGTTTAACAACTTCCGCCGCTCGCCTTACAGAAATAGCGTAGCCAGCATTTGACCAGACGCAAAATAAATTCTTTTGCTGAGGAAATTGCTCGTCGTTATGCCATGTCGCCTCACGGTGGTACAATACAGTTCCACTCGGAATCTGACCTCTACTTGCACACGACGGACCGACGAACATGGCCGACAAAGCCCCCGAAATTGTTACACCTGACACGACGATTGTTCGGCCATTCGCACATTTGCACTGCCACACGCATTACAGTCTCCTCGACGGCGTAAACCGTATTCCCGAGCTTGTGAAGCATGTCAAAGCCAGTGGCATGAATGCCGTGGCGATCACGGACCACGGCAACCTGTACGGTGCGATTGAATTCTACAACGGCTGCAAAAAAGGCGGTGTCAAGCCGATACTTGGATACGAAGCCTACGTTGCTCCTGGGCGGCGATCAGACCGCACATCCAGTCGGCAGAAGGAAGCGTCGTCACATCTCACGCTTCTCGCGATGAATCGCAAGGGCTTCGACAATCTGATTAAGTTGTCATCGACAGCCTATCTTGAAGGCTTCTACTACAAGCCTCGCATCGACCGCGAAATTCTGGAAGAATGCAACGAAGGCATCATTTGCCTGTCCGGGTGTGCGTCGTCCGAGCTCTCTCGCCTGTTGTTAGCCGAAGACAATGACCATGCCAAGCAACTCGTCGAATGGTACTCGCGCGTCTTCGGCGACCGCTTCTATATGGAGATTCAGAACGCGGGCTTTAAGATTCAGAAAGACTGCATGGATCTAACGGTGGATCTTGCGAATCGCGTTGGTTTGCCGCTTGTCGCCACAAACGACGCGCACTATCTGCACAAGTCTGACGCCAAGATTCAGGACGTCATGCTGTGCGTCAACACTCGGACGACACGAGATGATGAAAAACGCATGCGGATGGAACACGACGGATTGTTCGTCTGTACGCCGGATGAAATGTACGCATGCTTTCCGGGACTTGATCACGCCGTCGCCCGCTCGCAGGAGATTGCAGATCGGGTTGATATACAACTTGGCGAACGCAAGCTGTATCCCGTCTTTCGTCCGCCGAATCAGCAAACGGACATTGATTTCCTGAAAGACTTGTGCAATCAGCGAATGCACGAACGCTACGGCGAAGAGCTGACGGAACGTCACTGGAAGCGGTTGGAGTATGAACTCAGCGTCATCGAATCGAAGGGCTACGCAAGCTATTTTCTCATCGTGTGGGACTTCGTGGAATTCTCACGCCGCAATGGAATTCCATGCGGAGCCAGAGGTTCGGCGTGCGGGGCCATCGTGGCGTATTTGTTGCGACTCGGCGACGTTTGCCCGCTGAAATATGACCTGCTGTTCGAACGCTTTCTCGACCCCAGCCGAACCGAACCGCCAGATATCGATATCGACTTCTGCCGCGATCGCCGACATATGGTGATCGATTATACGAAACAGAAATATGGCGAACGCAACGTCGCTCAGATCGGCACGTTTGGAACATTGAAAGCCAAAAACGCCATTCGCGACGTCGCCCGCGCGCTCAATGTGCCCATTGCACGAGTCAACGAACTGGCGAAGATGATCCCGGACACGCTGAACATCAAACTGGAAACCGCGCTGACGGAAAGTCCGGAACTGAAGTCTGCGTACGACACCGATCCCGTCGCGCGCGAAGTATTGGATTATGCGATTGCTGTTGAAGGACTCGCTCGCAGTGCCGGTACTCACGCGGCAGGCGTTGTGATCGCCGACGTTCCACTTGATACGGTCTTGCCACTGCAGACGATCACCGGTAAGGAAGACATCATCACTCAGTGGGACGGCCCGACTGTTGAAAAAGTCGGCCTGCTGAAGATGGACTTTCTGGGTCTGCGAAACCTGACGATTCTTGATAAGGCTGTCCTGAACGTAAAACTCACTCATCCCGCTTTTGATCTGGAATACGTCAAGACGCATCTGGAAGACAAAGACACGTTCGCTCTGCTGCAGCGCGGCGAAACGAAGGGCGTGTTTCAGTTAGAATCCGGCGGAATGCGAGACCTGCTTACAAAGATGAAGCCCGACTGCTTCGCCGACATTATCGCGACGTCGGCACTGTATCGTCCCGGTCCGCTGGAGGGCGGGATGGTGATGGAATACGTCGATGTGAAGCACGGTCGCAAGCCGCCGCGTAAAGTGCATCCGGTGGTCGACGAAGTTCTGGCGGAAACCTACGGCGTGATGGTTTACCAGGAACAGGTGATGCGCATTCTGAATCGAGTGGGCAACATCGAACTTTCCAAGTCATACAAGTGCATTAAGGCGATCAGCAAGAAGAGCCATGAGATCATCAACAGCTTCCACGAAGAATATATCGCTGGTGCTGTTGCGAATGGAATTTCCGAGCAAGTGGCTCAGGAGTTGTGGAATCTGATCGTCGCATTCGCGGGCTACGGCTTCAACAAGTCGCACTCCACGGCGTACGGTTTGATTGCATATGAAACAGCTTACTTAAAGGCGCATTATCCCGTCGAATTCATGGCCGCACTGCTCAGTTGCGAAATGGAGAGTACCGAACGTATCAGCGAACACGTTGATGACGCGCGGCGCATGAAAATCGAAGTCGTCGGTCCGAACATCAATCAGTCGGATGTCGATTTCAGCGTGTTTGGCGAAAAGATCACCTTCGGAATGGCCGCGCTCAAAGGTGTCGGTCACAACGTCGTACAGGCACTCGTGGATGAACGAAACGCAAACGGACCATTCAAAGATATCTTCAATCTGACCGAACGAGTTGACCCGAAAGTGTTGACCAAGGGCAACCTTGAAACTCTGATCAAAGCCGGCGCGTTGGATTGTTTACCAGGGACTCGAGCACAGCAATCCGCGATTGTCGAACGTGCCGTACAGTCAGCATTGTCGCGGCAGAAAGATAAAGCTCGCGGGCAGAAAAGCCTGTTCGGCGGCGACGATGACGATGTTGATGACGCCGGCGATACCATCGCGATAAGTCTGCCGGACGTTCCCGATTGGACACCGTCGCAGACGTTGGCGTGGGAGAAAGAAACGATTGGATTCTA
>JBDNFT010000228.1:0-7005 GCA_041689695.1 Planctomycetaceae bacterium
GACTGTTCGCCATCGCGAAGAGTTGTGTCAAAGATAATGATCTGGTCGCCGGTCATAGATTTTCTCCATGCGGAGGAACAAGTGGGATTGCTTTAGCGCGAATCATGGATCGACGATTGCAATTCGACAACTCACGCCAACAAAAAAAGCCCTGAGGAATCCTCAGGGCTGGAAAAGTCGGCATACTGCATGACGTACCTGAGGCGAGCTTCACAAAGGAAGCAATAGTAGGCTCAGGCTTGGTAGCAGGTTTGTCATCGTGGAAATACTTCGTCAAAAAGATTGAATTCGCCAAAACTTAATGAATGCTGTTGTTGGCAGGGCAAGAGACTAACCTCGAAGACGCCGGTCGTCAACAACAGGTTCACCCGTGGAATCGAAAAATCAGAGTTTCCACGAAGACAGAATCCGAATTGGTTGCTAGATTTCACCCCAAGTCAGCCCGCAGGGAAGTTGCGGCGAACAACGCTTGATGAATCGTTTTGCGACGGATTTCATCGAATTCAGGGAGGTAAGCGATGGCAAAATGGATCACGTTGGCACTTGTTGCCGCACTGCTTTTTTCGGCAGGTCTGTACGCGGGACACAGTGTTCCGTTGTCAAATGTACTCGCGACGGGACCAACAACTCCCTCAAATTCTGCGCCCTTGGTCATGCAGCAAGACCTTGCTGGCAATGAGTCGGCGACTTCGGCTACGAAAAACAGCAACGTTCCGTTTTCATTGATCAGCCGCGCAGAACCTATCGCAAGTGCAGAAGTGCGAACAGCGGAATTCGATGACCTTCGAGCAACGGATGGCAACGATGCGGGAGTTTCAGATACCACCATCTCAGATATCGCGGTCTCAGATGCTGAGCGAGCAGCGATTCGAAAATTGATTCTGCAACACTTCCCGAATACAGACTCGGACCTGGCCGAGATTTGGGTTGAAACCTATGCCGGTATGGATCTCGACGAAATCAATTTCGTCCTTGAACAAAAAAAACAAACATCCTCTGAGCTCAGGGCCGGGCTTTCGACTTTGCCAGGTTCATCGCCGTCATCCATCATGGGGCCGTCCACATTAAAGCCTGAATCGGCACTCGATCTGGACATTTCCTTAGTGACGACAAATCTTCGGTCGGCATATTCACTCGGTTATCGTCGCATGGTTGTATTGCCGGAAGTTGTTCATCCATTGTCGTCGTCGATAGATGTAGAACCACGTAACGTCCGGTCAACGCGATTCCGCAGTTTTGAATCCGGGCCGCTGATTCAGTCGCCGATTGCAACGCATGTCGCGCTTTCAAACGAGTCCTCGGTGATGTTCCGCCTGGAAGGAAATCGCGTCACTCGTCGCGGCGACTTTCAAATCCTGACGGACCGCAGACTTGGTATCATCACCAGCAGTGGAGAATTCGCGGCAGAAGGATCAACACCGCTGCCAGAGGATGCGAAAGATGTTCACATCCTGCCGAATGGTACCATCCGATTTCACAACGCTGCAGGCAAAACTCTTGAAGCTGGCCGCATCGCTGTCTACAGTATTTCAAAACTGGCGGACTTGCAGTCCAGCGATGGAGTACTGTTTTTAGCCTCAGATGCCGGTCAGCTTAAAGTATTGGAACATCCGGCTTCCGTACTGAGAATGAATGCACTGGAACAATCAAACGTAAATCGTGTGGACGAAAATTTGCTTCTGGAGCATTTGAAATCACTCAGTAATTCGTCTTTCTAGTAGGAGGTTCAACATGCTGCGATTTCTATCCCTGACGACTGTGGTGACTTTCCTGTGCATCAACTGCCATCTCAGTGCCTGCATTTTTGCAGACGAAAAGGCGGATCAAAAGAAGGTGGAAGAAACGTCTCGGGTAGATAACCCTGATGTGAAACTCACCGCTGGAACGTGGAAAGACGTTGAGGCGATTGTCGCAAAGAGCACAGGAAAAATCGTTGTCGTCGATATTTGGTCAACGTCCTGTCTGCCATGCATGCAGGAGTTCCCTTATCTCGTGCAGATCCATAAGAAGCATGGCGAAAAAGTTGTCTGCATCAGCTTCAATGTCGATTACGTTGGCATCAAATCAAAGCCAGCATCCACTTATGAAAAGAAAGTGCAGGAGTTTCTGCAGAAACATAATGCGACCTGCATGAACTTCCTGTGTACGTCTCCATCAGACGAAATTTTTAAGACACTGGAACTGCCGTCGATTCCTGCGGTGTATGTGTACGGAGTCGATGGCAAGTTGCTGAAGCGATTCGACGATAGTCTGTTCGAGGACGGTAAAGACGAAGCTTTCAACTATAAAGACGACGTCAATCCGTTTGTCGAAGAGTTGTTGAAGGACGTGAAGTAGATTCCTGCTCGCGGATGTTTGTTTAGAGCATTTGTAGAATCAATTCACCAGTTCTACAAGCACCGTGGTTTCTGAGATGACAGGATAAGACCCACCTTTCATCAGCGTTGCTCGGATCTTCAACGGGTGTTCAGCATCAGACGATGCGGTTGGGAGGATCGAGATGGTGAATTCGGCACGCGACACATCCGGCGCCAGCTCCAGTGGTTTCGCAATGAACGGCGAGCGTTGAGAATCCTGGCCGCAGAGTTCCAGCGTGAGGCGTTCTGTCAGCTTTTCCGAGCGATCGATGTGAATCGGGATCGAAATCTCCGCGCCTGGTTTTGCCTGGCATTCGGTTTCACCAGCAGAGATTTTCAGCATCGCCCCGGTGGGCAGGAAGCCCATGCGGGTTTTCTGGTGACTGACAGAATATCGTACGTTGCCTTTTGGGTCGGCGACCTTCGCGACACCATTAACGACCATCCTTGATGTACGCGTTGTTTCCAGCCATTCGGGCAGATAAACGGGATACAGAATGCGATTCACGCTTGGCGGGACAGCCAGTTCGGGCCCCGTGATTCCCTGCACATGTCGGCCCTGCAGCGACGTCATTTCCAGCATGATCTCCGCGTCGAAGCCAGCGTCGCGGGCAATCAGCACGGGTGCCGGGAAGGTCGAGCCGCGCGGCCATTTGGTGACGTCGTCCTGACCTTCCGCATCGATCGAAAATGGCGGCTTCATGGTCGCTGCGACGAGGACAGGACCGGCCGTGCGCTGGACGGATTTTTCTCGGATTGTCGCGGTTCCGATCACTTCAATCAGGGACGCCGAGGCCGCAGCATCGGCGGCCACCGTGAGTTCCACATTCAGCGCATTCTGGTTGGGGGCAACCTGCAGTTTGTCGGGTACGGTGACTCCGACCGGCAGGCCGGAGACAGCCACATCAATGGGCTCCGTAAATCCGCCGCGCCGCGTGACGTTGATGGCTAGCGAAGTTTTGCCGCCGATGGGAGCGTTCAGCAGTTCTGGAACCCTCATGAGAAAATCTGGTGCGGCGAGTTGCACGGACAGATGATACGTGGCCGATCGCGTGCCGCTTTTCGAAGCAATATCGGCCACGCTGATGTCGTAGTCACCGTCCGCTGGCACAGGGAATTCGAGTTCGGCGTCGGTTGAACCTGTTCGATCGTCACTCCGAGCCAACTGTTTTCCTTCGTGATCGAGAATCGCCAGAACCGCATCGACCTGCGATCCCGTCTTTTCGTGCGAAGCTTCAATGGCCCAGACGTCGCCTTTCTTTCCGGAAATATGATAGCGGTCTTCGCCGAATCGCTCGTCCAGCACACCGGTGACTCCGCTGGGAACAGTCAGCGTGGAAACGCTTTCCGCCAACTGCGGGTCATCGCTGAGATACAGCCGAACGGCCGGACAGTCACCGTGTTCTGTGGTCAGTTGGTAACGAAACGAATTCGAGTTCGTATCGCCGGAGAACGTCACGTCGCGCAGGATGGATTCGAGTTTTGCCTGCCCCGTCGAGATACCATAGCCTACAAATTCAACCGGGCGTGTTTCGCCGCGTCGCCCCACGGAGGGAATGGCGGTGACAACTCGCGGTCCCGGCGTCACGGTCAGTTGGTACACCAGTGCTCTGTCTCCGCGAAAGTCGAGATCGTAAATCACCGCTGTGTAGGATTCGCCAGCGTTGGCCGAAAACGTCAGCGCCGTGTCGTCGCCCGCAGTATCCGCCGTTTCGGCGATGATTCGTCTGGTTTGATCGCGAATTTCAAGGACCGCGTTGAGTTTTGAGCCGATGGAACGCGCGACCACAGAACAGGTGATCGGTCCGGATTTCACTGCAATGAAACGATAGTGATCGACTTCCCGAATGAGCTTAATCTGACCGGAAATGCAGACTGGCAGGGATTCAATCTGCTGCGGTGCAGGTTCTGATTCCGCATCCAAAATTCTCGCCGCTTCGACAACATTGGCCGTGTCGTTCACTACAAACCTTCCGGTGGATGTGGCACCGTTGGCATTGGCGGCCTGCCACTTCACGACGCCCGGCGGGACATCGGCCGGGATGGTCAATCGGGCTTTGGTTTCGCGCGGTAACGGTTCGGGTGATCGCCGGGCTTTTTTACCGAACCAATAGGGAGGTTCGGGCACGATAACCGGACCGGGGGGACCGATGATCTCGAATTGAATGCGGCGATCATGCGCAAACAACTGCATATCCGGTGTCCAGTCGTAACCCCCCAGAATCACTTCGATCGTCTGCCCAGCCTGGCCTCCGGGCGGAAACATGTATCCAATGCCCGGTGGATGCTGTGCGAACGCGATCTCTGGAAGGCTGATGAGCACAAGCGCGGTCAACGATGTCACGAGATTTGTTTTCATATGTTGCAGCCGTGAAAGGGAAGGCGCAAATGAATCACGGGAAGCCCCAGGGCAAGAAAATTTTGGGCAAGAAAATTCAGAACGGAAATCGCTGAATTCTCCTGCGCATGGCCCCGGTCAACTGACGACCGTGACGCCCCCATTTAGTTAGATGAGATCATGAATCACTTTGCCGCCGTCCACGATTGGTACTGGTCGGCCGAGTGGTCCCAGGAATGTTCGGTCGGGATCGATACCCATCAGAACCGAAATCGTCCGCAGCAGATCGTTGACGCTGACCGGATTGCCAGTCGGTGCCGTGGCATGTTTGTCGGTCGCTCCGATCACCTGACCTGGTTTCGTGCCGCCGCCGGCAAAGATGATGGTTTGGGCCATCGACCAGTGGTCGCGTCCGGCCTGAGCGTTGATCCGCGGCGTGCGGCCCATTTCGCCCATCATCACGACCAACGTCTCATCCAGCAGTCCACGTTGTTCCAGGTCTGTGACCAGCGCGCTGAACGCTCGGTCGGCGTAGGGGATGAGGTCAGTTTTCAGACTTGGAAAACAGTTAAAGTGAACATCCCAGCCCGGTGCATCGACACCGACAAAACGGCAGCCGCCTTCGACCAGTCGTCGCGCCAGCAGAGCACATTGCCCCAACTGCGTGCGACCATAGGCGTCTCGTACGGAATCCGGTTCAGCGTGAATGTTGAAAGCTTTTTTGGCGTCGTCCGATGTCACAAGACTGTATGCTTTTTCATAATAAGTCGACATGGCTTTACCCTGAGCCTGATTGCGTTCGCGTTCGAGCTGATCAATGCCTGACAGCAATTGCTTGCGCAGGCTGAGTCGTTTATCCGAAAGGTGGCCGGGCGGGCGCAGGTCTTTGACTTCAAAGTCCGGCTGAGTGGGATCGGCTTCGATAACAAAGGGCGCATGTTCCGCACCGTAAAATCCGGGGCCGCCGGCTTGCATGGGATGCGGCAGATTGATGTAAGCTGGCAGGGCACCTCGCTGGCCCAGTGTCCGTGAAACGACTGATCCGATGGAAGGAAAGTACTCGTTGTTGGGTATGGGATTGTCGCCGTCAGCAAAGCTCGGCCGATGTCCTGTCATCACATAATGGTAACCCGTCGAATGTCCGTTATCGTTGTGACTGTGACTGCGGAGGATGGTGTACTTGTCCGCCATCTGCGCACACAACGGCAGTTGATCTGTCACAAAAATATCGGGGGCATTGGTGCTGATCGTGCCGAACGGTCCACGAATCTCCGGCGGAGCTTCTGGTTTGGGATCCCACATATCCTGATGAGGCGGTCCACCCTCCAGAAACAGAAAAATGCACGACTTGGCTTTGGCGGCCAACGGACTTGCGGCCATGGCCTGGAGTTCCAGCAGGCGAGGCAACGTCAAGCCACCGATCAGACCACACGCACCCAAGCGCAGAGCGTGCCGTCGCGAAGTGCCATTGCAGTTTTGATACTGTCTGCCGAGCGAAAATCGAAACATAATCAGTTCCTCACAAACTAATGATTGAACACAAACTCTTTGGAATTCAATAGCGCCCACAACACATCTTCACATGCGGCGCGGCGATCTGTTTCGTCAAATGCAGAAAGCATCAACTCTTTTTCGGCACTCGTCGGATAACGAGAAAGCGTGCTCAGATACAGTTCATCGATCATTTCGGCAGGCGACATATCAGACGCGGCCAGTTTGCGAACGTGACCATGTCTGTGTGAAATCTTTTCGAAGATCTCAGGAGCATTCAACAGGTGTAATGCCTGAGCGATACTGGGTTCATTGCTGCGTTCACATTCACACACGGTCGCGCGAACTGGCCGACCAAAAATGCGGAAGAAATAGGATGGCATATGATTGTCCCAGATCTGAATCGCGCGGTAACCTTCTGGCCAACCATTAAAATCTTCCGGTACACCGGTACTCTGCGAAATCGCATCCAGGAGTACTTCTGCCGGTTGGGATTTTTGAATGAAGTGCGAAAAGTTCTGCTGGTCGTCGATGTTCGATGGCAATGCGGCCGAACTCAACTGGTACACACGCGAATTCAAAAGCGTGCGTGTGAAGGCTTTAAGGTCGTACTTCACATCCCGCATATGGCTGGCCAGTGCATCCAGCAAAGCAGGATTGGTCGCAGGATTTGTTTGTCGGATATCATCGATCGGCTCGATCAGACCTCGCCCAAAATAGTGCGCCCACAGGCGATTGGCGATCGCTTTGGCAAAGAATGGGTTCTGATCTGCAGTGAGCCAGTCGGCCAGAACTCGACGACGATCGGACACGTGCGAA
>JBDNFT010000229.1:0-3294 GCA_041689695.1 Planctomycetaceae bacterium
ACTGCATCACCCATTTCTGTGGTGCCCACAGAAGCACCGCTGCCTGCAATGTCCTTCGTACGAAGGCCAGATTTCAACACGCGGCTGACCGCATCTTCGATAGCGTCAGATTCGGCGTTCATAGCCATTGAATGTCGCAGCATCATGGCAGTTGCCAGAATTGTGGCCAGCGGATTTGCCAGATTCTTGCCAGCAATGTCGGGAGCTGAACCATGAATCGGTTCAAAGAGCCCAGGTCCGCTTGATCCAATCGAAGCGGAGGGCAGCAGGCCTAACGAACCCGGCAGCATTGATGCTTCGTCCGTCAGGATATCACCGAACAGGTTTTCCGTGACGACGACATCAAATTCACGTGGCTTGGAAATCAAGTGCATGGCCATCGAATCCACAAGGACGACGTTGTACGCCAGGTCCGGGTATTCAGACTTCATCAGGCGTTCAGTAACCTGTCGCCACAGACGTGAGGATTCCAGTACGTTGGCTTTGTCAACCATCGTCAGTTTGCCGCGACGCTTGCGAGCTGCATCAGCCGCCACGCGGACGACGCGTTCGATTTCGCCGGTTGAATAGATCATGGTGTTCCATGCTTCTTCGCCCGACGGATGCGATCGACGTCCGGATTCGCCAAAGTAGATCCCGCCCGTGAGTTCGCGCACGAACAGAATGTCAGTGCCCGCGACGATTTCACGCTTCAACGGTGATGCGTCGAGCAGTTCATCCCACGTTTTTGTCGGACGCAGGTTGGCGAACAGACCAAGTTCTTTGCGAATGCGCAACAGTCCGGCTTCAGGGCGAGTCTTCGCATTCGGATCATCCCACTTCGGTCCGCCCACGGCACCCAGCAGTACGGCTTGTGAATTCTTGCAGGCTGTCAGAGTTGCTTCAGGCAGCGGATCGCCGAAAGTGTCGATCGCATTGCCGCCGATTGCGTGTTCCGGCATGGTGAATGAGTGGCCGAATCGTTGAGCAACAACGTCCAGGACTCGCCGAGCCTGTGCTACAATTTCCGGGCCTATGCCGTCACCGGGAAGCAATACGATCGTGGCGTCCATGAGAGTTACTCCACCGCCAATGGCGGCCGTTTAAGCAAATTGAGTCGTGGGAAAACCGCACAGCGTAAGGGCTTGTCTGACCGATTCAACCCTTTTCGTCGCAATGCTCCGCATCGAGAATCCTGGCCAAGTTCCACGCGACAAAGATGTCCGTGTGACTGTTGTATTTGAGTTGAGTCAACTAAATTCCGCGTTCGGCAATCACGCCGAGCCATTTTGAAACTTAGATCCGGAACAGATTACATGATTACTGTGGGTATGAATTATCACGTCCTTCCCGGCAAACAGCAGGATTTTGAAGAGAAGTTCGCCGGCGTCATTGATGCACTCAAGGCAGCTCCGGGGCACACGAGTTCAACACTTTGGAAAGACGTGAGTGACGATGCGTCGTATCTGATTACCAGTGAGTGGTCAGACGAAACGGCCTTCCAGGAATTCATCCGCAGCGAAGCTTTCCGAGCCGTCACGAACTGGGGCAAGGAACAGATTCTTTCAGGACGTCCACAGCACAAAGTTTACAAGCACTGAGAGTGGCACGGGACTCCAGTCCCGTCCTGACCTTAGCCATCATCAACACGACCGCTCCCCTGCCCAGCTCCCCTGGCAAGAAGCTAAGTTTTGCAGTGTTGCACATGTTACGTCGTGCAAAACTTTCCGTTCCGGTTGGATAAGCCAACCGGGGCGGCCTCGTGTTCGTTACCGTGTACGTTATACGTTATACGTTGCTGCGTGAACCCTATCAGCCGCTATTGCCCAATTCACAAGCACTCAACAGCTACGCTTTCACTGGCAATGCTCTCAGGCCAATGCCTGAATAGTAAAAGCCTCGAGCGGCCATTTTAACGCGGTCGTATAAGTTGCGACCATCAATAATCACGGGCGACTTCATTTTTAGTTTGATGTAGTCAAAGTCCGGATTGCGGAACTCATTCCATTCGGTCACGATCGCGATGGCATCAGCGCCTTTGCAGGCGTCGTAGTGATGAGCGCAATAAGTCACTTTGTCGCCGAGTTCCTTTTCGACGTTTTCCAAAGCTACGGGGTCGTGGACTTTTACGATCGCTCCGGCTTCCAGCAGACTTTGGATCAGCACCAAGGCTGGGGCTTCGCGAATGTCGTCGGTACGAGGCTTAAAACTGAGCCCCCAGATCCCGATCGTTCTGCCTTTCAAATCTCCGCCAAAATAGTCGTTCAATTTCCGAAACAGCACATGTTTCTGCTGGTTGTTGGTTTCATCGACTGTTCGCAGAATTCTCGGTTCAACTCCGTATTCAGAAGCGAGCGCGGCGAGAGCCCGAACATCTTTCGGAAAACATGAACCGCCATAACCGACCCCGGGGAATAGGAACGAAAACCCAATGCGAGCATCATGCCCAATGCCTTTGCGAACTTCGTTGATATCCGCACCAACTCGTTCGCAGATGTTTGCCATTTCATTGATAAAGCTGATCTTGGTCGCCAACATGCAGTTGGCCGCGTACTTAATCATCTCCGCGCTTTCGATGCCGACAGAGATAAATGGTTTTTCAGTTCGCAGGAAAGGTTTGTAAAGCTCAAGCAACAAATCTGCCGCGTCCGGACTATCAACGCCGACAACAACGCGATCTGGCTTCGTGAAGTCATCAATCGCCGCGCCTTCTTTCAGAAATTCTGGATTCGACGCGATGCTGAACGGCGTGTCGGTTTTCGCTTTAATCCACGCGGCGACTCGGCGATTGGTTCCCACCGGCACAGTGCTTTTACAAACAACGACAGCGTTGCGCATCAGATACGGAGCCGTTTGTTCTGCGGCACTTTGAACATACTTCAGGTCGGCAGCACCCGATTCGTCTTGCGGAGTTCCAACGCAGATAAAGACACATTGAGCCGACGCAATTGCGTCTTTGTAACTCGTAGTAAACGTCAGACGGCCTGCGGCAGCATTGCGTTTGACGAGTTCTTCAAGTCCCGGTTCATAAATGGGAACGCCGCCATTGTTCAGCAATTCCACTTTGCGGGTGTCTACGTCCAGACATGTGACATCATTGCCACTTTCGGCGAAACAGGTTCCCGTCACGAGTCCGACATAACCCGTACCGATCATCGTGATTTTCATGTTGTCACTCAGTGAATACTTGCAGAAGCGTATGTAACGATGTTCAACCAACTAATTCGCGTCGAGAATCATACTGATTCTTTTTCGTGCGAAGAATACTCGTTTTGCAGCGCAGAAAGCAGTTCTTCAATACGATTTATCTCATCA
>JBDNFT010000230.1:0-2609 GCA_041689695.1 Planctomycetaceae bacterium
TGCAATTTGTGATGACGTTGCTCTATTCTGAAATGCCGCCATCACCTGGCTAATCATCGGCAAGGTATCGATGGCAACAAACGCGGCCAGCAGCCATCGAAACTCGATCGGAATAATCCCCATCAGCAGAACTTTCTGCCGAGGATAGTGCAACGCGACCAGACAGAAGACAGCCATCGTCGCACCGGACGCGCCAATAATCTGCGCGTTGATCTGAACAAGACGGTAGAAGGCGAGCGAGCAGATGCCTGCAAACACAGCAGCAACAAGATAGAACCAAAGAAATTCGCGATCACCCAGCAGTTCCCGCAGAACACCACCAATTGAATACAACACCATCATATTGAAAATAATGTGGAACAGGTTCGCTTGATCGTGGCAAAATGCATACGTCAGCAAACGCCAAATCTGGCCTTTAAAGACGACATGATCAAAATCCAACGACAGCCATTCCTGAACCAGTGATGTTGAACCAGGACGACTCGTCATCAGTTGCAGCACAAACACGGCCACAGTGACGATGACAATTATCAATGTCATCGGCTTTGAAGACGGCCTGCGAAATGATCCAACGTTGTCGTCGTATCCGTCTCGCAGATACTCGCGGTTTTCAAGTCCCATCGGTGCGATTTCTCAATCCCTGCCCCGCATCTCGCAGTGGGGCTGTTTCGTGAATTCTATACAGGTTCAGTTATGGCTGATTTACAGTCTAACCCGCATTCGCGAAAGCGTCGACTTGAATTTCCGGACTCCTGTTACTCAGGCCAGGCCCCATTGTTCCACTCTTTAAGTGTCAACTTGTCCGGATTCAGCTCGAAATGCTGAACTTTGCTGCGTTTCCACGTGTAAGTAATGTGAACACTACCGCCTGATGCCTGAATCACTGCTGGATACGAGAATTCAGCCTTCTCTTCCCGATCAAGCGTCAAAGCGGGGTTCCAGTCAACGCCATTGTCACTCACCGCGACATTGATCATTTCCCGTCCTCGAGGCATTCCCGTCCTGCGATTCGTGTGATTATAGACCAGCAAATGACGTCCGTCTTTCAGAGTCACAGCATCGATTCCGCTGTTCGGGTTCGGCAAGTTGATCGGTTCAAGATCGCTCCAGGAAAGACCTCCATCTGACGATGTCGTCGAAAGAATTGGCCCCTCGCCATTCTGGTTGCGACACAGTGCCTGAATAGATCCGTCTTTGTGCCGCAGCAAAGTTGGTTGAATTGCGCCGATTGATTTGCCGTCATTAATGGCAGGAGTTCTCTGCCATGACAAGCCTTGATCCTTCGTCATTTCAAAGTGGACGCGCCAGCCATCGAATTCCGTACTACTGCCGCACAGCAGAGTACCGTCCTTCAATAGAATTGGCTTATTACGCACGGGCCCATCGATATGTTCCGGCAGCCTCCGGGCCATTGACCACGTTGCGCCGTTATCAGCAGACTGACTCACCATCCCCCACCATGTCGAAGGGCTGGGGCCGCATTTCCAAAACAGCATCAGTGGGCCGTTTGGATATTGGAAAAGTACCGGATTCCAGGTCGGATGGCGATGAACAGTTCCGCCCGGCAATGTGTATTGAATCCCATTGGCGACTTCAACAGACGGTGTCCACTGTCCATTGATATGTCGCGAGACCCGGATACCGACATCAGGATCACGTTCTGACGTGCCACCAAACCACGAAGCCACAAGTCCTGCTGGTGTTTCTTCAATCGTCGAAGCGTGGCATTCAGGATAGGGTGCAGTTTCGTAAATGAATTCGTGCTGAATGATCGCCGGATCGTCTGCCACGCAGGCCGTGATGGATACGAACGTGAGACACGCCAGAGTACAGACTGCTGATTGGGACATGTGTGCGAGTTGCCTTAACACTTTGTGTGTTCAGTAAAGACCGTAGGACGGGTGTCCAGACCCGTCCTGACGAGTCATATCACCACGGGTCTGGAGGCCCGTCCTACGTCTTCCTTCCTCCGAAGTTCAGCCAACGGCTTCCACTTCGAAACCCGATCGATAACTTTTCGTCAACATTGCTGCAGCACTCTCGTGCCCTTTCAGCGTCATCGTTTCCGTATTCCATTCGAGCTTCACGCCGGGGAGTCGTGCGGCGATGTTACCCAATTGCACGGTTTCTGAAAGCGGACCGGCGTATTCGAATCCGTCGGTTGTCTTCGCACCGGCGATCACAGCATCAACCCAATCATGCCAATGACTTGATCCCTTCACCTCAGGCATCGCGAAGTCGGCAAACTTAGACTGTGGATACAACTGCGGTTTTGCGACGTGTGGCAAAATCATCACGCCACCTTCGCCGATAAACAGTGAACCAGCTCCCGGCAGTTCAGTGCCTTCCGGCAACATCGCGAGTTCCACCGGCGGCTTCAATCCTCCATCTCGCCAGATCACTTTGATCGTGCCGCCCACAGTGTACTTCGTTCCAGGGAATTCAAACGTCACAGTCTCCGGACCTGGCCAGACTTCTGATGTCGTTCCGTCATTCTTTGCTTCAATCGAAATCGGAGCACGAATTCCCAGAGCAGTGAAGACTGGATCAAGGATGTGACAACCAAAATCGCCCAGCGCACCAGAACCAAAGTCCTGCCAGTCACGCCA
>JBDNFT010000231.1:0-2743 GCA_041689695.1 Planctomycetaceae bacterium
GTCCGGGACTGGTGAATTCTTCGTGGGTTCGAAGGCCCACAACGCTTCCGCATCATGAACAGCAGCTTCCTTTGCGATGGCTTCCGTCGTGCGCGGATCCGGTGCACCTCGCGTCACCCATTCAGCAAAATCATTGATGACTGCTTCCGGCAAAGGTTTATCGGGAGGCATCTCAACGCCATCATAGCGCATTGCCTGAATCAGCAGACTCTGGCCGGGTTGACCAGCCACCAGCACGGCTCCGGCCTCGCCACCCTTTAACAGAGCATCGCGGCTGTCCAGCAACAGCTTGCCGCCGACTTCCTTTGCTTCGGCGGAATGGCATTCATAACAATACCTGACCAATGCTGGCCGAATTTTGCTTTCGAAGAACTGGACATCGGCAGGTGACAATTCCGGTTCATCAGCAGCACGTGCATGATTCAGCACCATGGTGGCCAGCAGGAGTGGGATTGTGTGTCTAAGAATCTGCATGGGGCGGTGAGCGTGTGGGGGGCGTGAATCGGGGCGGGCTGACATTATCACCGAAGAAGGCACCAAAAGTAAAGTTGTTACTACTAAAGACTGGTCGCTCAGGAGGGATCGTTTCCTGAATGCGAATTGATGACCAAACAGGCGGACGAATTTACTGTGTGGTGCTCGATGCAGAGTCAGGACCACGGCGTCCCCGGCTTTTGTTTTTCTAACCGAGGAATCGGTGTGGTTTGATGTGATAGAGAGCTATGCCGAAGCTGCCCCAAAGATAGCCAAAACCAAAGCCGTTGCTTTACAAAAAGCCAGCCGTACAAAACCTGACACTGCTGCTGCCAAAAGCCGAAAACCAACAACTGCTGCCACAAAATATGCACCAAAGAAAAGCAGGAAATTAAAAGCTTGAATTTCGCCCGGAAATGGTGGGTGATCGGAATGGTGTGCCCGAAACGGTGTCAGGTGTCAGAAAAGGAGCTCCGAAGGGAAGTCCCCGTTTGACGCTGTTGCCGACAGCTTCTTATTTTGCTTTGGTCTCGACTTTGTTGACCCATAAACGCCAGTTTCGGGGCAGAGGAGGATCGTCAGGAATCGCCAGCCAGCGACGCTCTTCCGACGATCGACGGCGAACGTAAGCAGAGTTCCAATGCCAGTCCTCTGCCAGCTCCATGAAGTTGCCTCGAACAGGATTCCGTTCCACATCACGCATCACCTTGAGCAGATGGTTGTCGTACTGGATCGGAAAAGATTTGAACCACCCCGGATACAGATGCCCAGTCCTGCCTGTTCTGTAGTGAGCATGCCAACACATCGTGTGCATCACCGTCAGCCGACGGAAGAACTCACTGACCTGATCTGAGGTAGTCGGGTCACACCACGCAATGCCAGTGATTCGGCAGGGCGACCATCGCAAAAATTGGCAATGGAACAATCTGCCATGTTTCATCCAGCACCCGCATGAAGGCCGAGCAGTCTTCCGGCTTCTCAAAAATCGTCAGCCGTGTGACCGCTCAATTGAGCACATGGAAGACTTCACCCGCTGGACAGTTTCGTTTCGTTCGTGGCATTACCCCGTCGTCACAAAGCCACTAATCCAAAACAATGAGACCTCTTTGGCTCTCCGATGTCCAATGCGTTTGAACTGACGGCGCAATGTTGCCCATTGGTGAACCGGAAGAAAGCTTGACGCCCGCGTATCAGCAGGATTAGCGACTATTTGTTCAGTGAATACCGAATGGCTTGCAGTTTCGTCGCAATTTGTGACGATTTCTTCAGATTGAACGTGGCGACGGGCACATCCTGTCGTAAAACGCAGGAAATGATTCCATACTTGATGTGATTGAGGGTTGTCGTGCAAAAGATTCAGGCGAAGAAAACGATCTACGACCTGCGGTTTTTCCCAATTCTGGAGAGCTCACGTGTTGAATCGCAAGCCGTAAAGTCGCGTAATAGTCTAAACTTTAACGACTGGGCTAAGATTCCTGATAGTATCACTTTGTTCGACAAGAATCGTCGAGAAAGAATGTTCATTGAAAGCGGCAAGATTGGTTTCGAAATCGATCGGAACCAGGCGATCGAGGATAGAACGCAAGAGTACAAGTCTGAGATGATGGCGGCCTATAAAGAATTCAACCCCGAGAAACTCCACAGAGTGGCATTGCGAGAGTGGTTTGCTATTTGCGGTCGATGGCTTCTCAGAGCAACAGATCTACAACAAGCTGGTCGACAGGTTTTTTCGGAAGGATTCGCTGGACATCGGATTTGGCACGCCTCCAAATGACTTGGCTTTGACGTTTGAATGGGATGCCAATCCATGGTGGTACATTCGGAAGATCGAATTGGGGGCAATGCCAAAGTCTGAGTGGCTTAAGAAGGTGAAATACTTCGAGTTGGCCTTTGACGTGAATGGCGTATCTACGCCATGGATCGCAGGTGTTGAAGACTCACTTCCAAGTAATTTCATTTTTATGGATGTGGATACGTTCTGGCTGGCAAAACCGCCCACTGGGCATCCACCGAAAAACCCCATTGATATTCAAGAATTTTTCGGTGAAATAGAAAAACGAAATCATGAAGTTGCGAAGCGAGTTCTTGGGCTTGTGACAAACTAGGTGCAAAAATGACTTTGAATACCATTGACGAGTTTGCAGACATTGAGGAACGGGAAGATTCCGATAGCACCGTTATCGACCGAAAGTATTCGGCGACAATGGCTCGCACCGTGAGTAGGTTCGATCTTAAAGAGCCAACGGAAGTGCCGTGCAAAGATGTCAAA
>JBDNFT010000232.1:0-3950 GCA_041689695.1 Planctomycetaceae bacterium
AGCTTTGGCTCACCGACCGTAACTAAGGACGGTGTGACCGTTGCACGTGAAATCGAACTTCCAAACAAGTTCGAAGACATGGGTGCTCGCATGGTTCGCGAAGTTGCCAGCAAGACCAGCGATGTTGCTGGTGACGGCACCACCACAGCGACCGTGATGGCAGAAGCCATCTACAACGAAGGCTTGAAAGCCGTTGTGGCTGGAGTCAGCCCGCTCGACATGAAGCGCGGCATGGAGAAGGCCGTGAACGACATCATTGAGCAGCTTCGCGGTATGGCTCAGGATTGCCGATCCAAGAAGTCTATCGCTCAGGTGGGCACAGTTGCTGCCAACGGGGATGCGGAAATTGGTCAGATCCTTGCAGACGCTATGGAGCAAGTCGGCAAAGACGGCGTGATCACTGTTGAAGAAGGCAAGAGCCTTGAAACCAGCTTCGAAGTTGTCGAAGGTCTGCAGTTCGACCGCGGTTACCTTTCTCCTTACTTCGTAACTGATTCAGAAAGCATGGAATGCGTTCTTGAAGACGCCTACGTGCTGATTCATGAAAAGAAGATCTCAAGTATTAAGGACTTGGTTCCTGTGCTGGAGAAGGTCGTGAATTCCGGCAAACCGCTGGTCATCATTGCTGAAGATCTCGAAGGCGAAGCATTGGCGACTTTGGTCATCAACAAGCTGCGTGGTACTTTCAAGATTGCGGCTGTCAAGGCACCGGGCTACGGCGATCGCCGCAAGGCCATGTTGCAGGACATCGCCATCATGGTTGGTGGGACTGCAATTTTTGATGACTTGGGTGTTAAACTGGACAGCATTGAATTGGCTGACCTTGGTACGGCTCGCAAGATCGTCATCGACAAAGACAACACCACAGTTGTCGAAGGTGGCGGCAAGAAGGGCGACATTCAGGCTCGCATCGAACAGATTCGACGCGAACTTGCCAACAGCACCAGCGATTACGACAGCGAAAAGCTGGAAGAACGCATCGCGAAGCTGGCTGGTGGTGTTGCTCAGATCAATGTGGGTGCAGCAACTGAAAGCGAAATGAAAGAGAAGAAGGCTCGCGTCGAGGACGCACTTCACGCAACTCGTGCCGCTGTTGAAGAGGGCATCCTTGCCGGCGGTGGCGTTGCAATACTGCGAGCGTCTATGGCTGTAAAGCCGGGTAAGCTGACTCACGACGAAAAGGTCGGATACGACATCATCGTCCGCGCTTGCCGTGCTCCGCTGACTCAGATCGCTGACAACGCTGGCGTTGACGGCGGCGTTATTTGCGAAAAGGTTTCGGCTGGCGAAGGTAACTTTGGTTACAACGCTGCGACTGATAAGTACGAAGACATGGTGAAGGCCGGTGTGATCGACCCAACCAAGGTGACTCGTACTGCTCTGCAGAACGCAGCCAGCGTTTCAATACTTTTGCTCACCAGCGACGCATTGATCGCTGAAAAGCCAAAAGACGACAAGAAGGGTCACGCTGGACACGGCGACGAAGACCTGTACTAAACAAGAAAAGATAACCGGCTGCCGTTTTCGGCATCCGATTCATCAAGTTCTAAAAAATAAACCCCGGCATCTGATGGATGCCGGGGTTTTATTTTATTCAGACAAGAAAATTACAGGGAAGAAAATTAGTCGCCGATGAAATCGCTGATCTTCGATTTCTTCAGATGTTGCCTTCGAGTTTTTCAACGATTTCATTCAGTGCGTCACGCATCTTTTCGCGGACTGACTCTGGCTGTTGATCGATGGCGTTCAACAATTTTGGCGTCAGTGCCTTGTTGAGTTTATCCATCATTGATGATGCGCGTTTCCAGAATTGTTCGGGTGTCAATTCCTGGCGCTCACTGGATGTTCCGGGCTCGGCGTCGCGAACCTTTGGGGCAGGAGCAGCCGCATCGGCTCGGAACGGAGCGTAACTTTCGCCTGTATCTCGTGCGGCCATGTCCATCGTTGCCGTCGCGCTCCGATCACCAGCGGGCATTCCTGCTCGGTCGCCCATGCCGCTTGGAGTAAACTGCGACGGATCGACAACTCGAGACAATGGCACACTTGATGTATCAAATCCCAGCGGTGCCGCCCACTCAGAATAACCATCGGAAGATTCGGCAAACAGATCTTCGCCGCGCTGAGCCCTTCGCCATGCTCGCATTTCCGCAACGGTTGCATCGGAATCCTGAGCCCAGTTCAGGCAGTCTTCCGCGTCATCCCAATTCAAAGCAACGTAGAAGAATGACCATTTAAGCGACGGGAATTTCTCGTTGGTATTTCCAAACGCTTCCCAAACCCGTCGCCGCTGAAAGATCTGGTCACCGCTAAGGCCAACCATTTGACCAAATTCAGCATCAGTACGGCCGCGAGCATAACGCTGCGTCCAGTTGGAGGCACATTCACCCACGACCCAGTTGCACTGACTGACTGCTTCGCGAGCCTTGGAAATCAGCAGTTCCTCTGTTTCTTTCACGAATCTGGATCCTTTTGAAGTTAGTGTACCACTGAAATTTGTACGCCACAACAATCTGGCGAACCTGCCATCCTACGCGCAGAAATTCCCGTGTGCTACTGTTGAGCCTCCGAACCATTCGAAATCCCGAATGTCCTTAGATTCGCCGGATTCTCCTTCGTAAACAGCAGACTTGAAACCGGATATTTCTGCCACCTTTCAAGGTCTGAATTCCAGGTTCTGGATTTGCCGCCTAAATTCGAAGGGATTTCACTGCAGCAGGGTAGACCTTCGGCCGATACATTCGGTATAAAACTTGAACGCGTTGCGAGCGGCAAAGTCTGCTCAAATTGCCTATTCAGGAAAATTTGAGTAGCTCAAGAGTTTGGGGGGATAGCCAAGTGGCTAAGGCAACGGATTGCAAATCCGTCACGCGTGGGTTCGACTCCCACTCTCCCCTTTCCATAAAACCCGGTTGCGCCAGTTTGGCCAACCGGGTTTTTTTATTTGACAAAGATCAACAGTCCTGGCCTTATGGAAAGAGTACGTGTCGATTGGAACTGAATCTGAGCACCGCTTTGCCGCAATGCGGCGAAATAAATGCTTTGGTTCGAGAACAGATGCGATCCACGTTTGAACCAAATGCATCAGCGTGCTATTCTTCGCCCCTTCCAAATCGGGACTTATTTTGAATTTTGGAGATTACTGGCTCATGGGAACGAAGAAGACGGGTAAGGGTCGGCGAAAAGTTGGTCGCAAGAAGCGCCGCATGCGCGCCAAGATTCGGCACCGCAAGGGATAACCAACAAACGCGGCTTCATGGTTTGATTGCGCAGCTTGTCGGTAAAATTCCGATTATGCTATTTCTTAGATGCTGAAGTTTGCGGATTCCGGTGAGCTTGACAACGCACGTGATAAGTTGAATCCTAGTGTTGATTGCCGTGTTGTGTTTTTGCAACACGGCGATTCCCGGCTTCCACTTGAGGATTCCTTATGCCTCGTATTCACTTGCTTTGTCGTATGCTCTGCAGCTTACTGGCTGCCGTTCTAATAACTTCGCAGGCTTTAGCTGTCGATGATGCGGCTAAATCGTCGCGTCCGACTGGCGCGGAGCAACTACTTGGCGCGGAGCAAGTACTTGGCGCGATTGAGCGGGCAGCTTTGCAAAAGCAGATGGCCGATAAAGAGCTGATCTTAGGGCAAGGCGCTGCCGCTGTTGCAACGCAGCGTGTTCAGGAAATCCAAAAGGAACTTGACGAAGCGCAAAAGCGAGCGGCGGTTGAAACACAGCAAGTGCTGGTGCTGCAGCAGACCGCGGCAACGCTGGATAAACAACTGTCCGAAATGAAGGCGTCTCTTCCATTGCAAGAGGCCGCCGATCAGCTGATGTTGATTGCTGAAAAAATTTCAACGCGTCTCAATGGCATGATGTCGGCTCAGGCTCAATTACAAAATCAGCTCGCGTCGCTACGAAAATCTTCCGTCGAATGGCGAAGCAAATCTTCCGACGCCGAAC
>JBDNFT010000233.1:0-5719 GCA_041689695.1 Planctomycetaceae bacterium
AAGGGCAAACGACAACGCAATCTGTGTACTTGCAGTTAAAACATGGTTCAGCAACAACGTGAGTCATGGAAGTCTTCCGAAACAGGACCTGGAATCTGGGCTACATTTAGCTGATGCAAAACGATGCCTGATGACCGGACAGAAAAATCCGCTGGAATCAAGAATTCGCTAAAATCTGAATCTTGTCAGCATTTCAAGGCTGTCTTTGATTCAAATGCAGGAATGCATGTATGGCAGAATTGAACTCCTCGTCAGCTCGAATCTTTGCCAGCGTCGTTGCTGGCGAACCGGATGCAGCGACACAGTTGTTTCATCGCTACTTACGCAGGCTTTGTCGGCTGGCTCAAACCCGCATTGGGTCTCGACTGGCACAGCGGATCGATCCGGAGGATGTCGTCAGGTTTCTTAGAAAAGAACTTCAGGACTCACCAGCAATCGTCGAACGATTTCTATCCGAAGCGGCAGTCGTTCAACGGCTCAAACATACAGGTCTTGTGCGAGTTGACGGCATGGACGAACAAAGGCCGGAGTCTGGTTTATTGTGATGGACATTATCGAAGGCCAGAACCTTGCAGACAAGATTGCTGAAGAGGTGCCAGCCGTCGATCAAGCCGTGCGTTGGATCATTCAGGTGGCGGAGGCGCTTCATGTTGTCCATGAGGCTGGCGTTGTTCATTGCGACCTGAAGCCTGCAAATGTATTGGTGTCATCTGATGATCGCGTTGTGATCACGGATTTTGGATTGGCGCGAACGACGACTTCAACAATCAATTCAGACGCCACTCTTGCCGGATCTGCACCATGGATGGCACCAGAGCAAACTGATCCCGTCTTTGGCTCGATCGATCATCGCACAGATGTCTACGGCCTGGGCGCACTGCTTTTTACGCTGTTGACCGGGCATCCTCCGTTTGAGGCGACGCGAATTCCGGATGTGCTGGCTCAGATCGTCAGTCAGTCACCGGTTCCACCTTCGCGCTTGCGTTCCGGGATTTTCCCACACCTTGATGAGCTGTGCTTATGGTGTCTGGCGAAACTTCCTGAACGTCGCACAGCCTCAGTGGCTGATTTTTTGCGGTCGATTGAGTCGTTCTCACCTGAAAACCCTCAAAATCATAAGATTTGATGCGACTCATGGCACTTCCTTGCAATCAAACAGTGGCGAAATTGTTTGCCGCATTATAGTCTTAAGGCATAGACATCGGTGACTGCGGTCTGACGGCAGGAAATCGAAGTTCCATCACATCGCGAGAGTTTAAGGAGAAATCCGCATGAGCGCGGGCCAATCGGATGAAGCTGTGCGCCGCCGTTGCCTTGTCCTGGATAAGCACCGTCTTGCGGATGTGGACGAAAAACATGCGCGAGTTCGAACGCTGCTGGAGGCGACCGGTGCGGATGCTTTGTTGCTCCAGGATCACGCCAACATTGCCTGGTTCACTGCTGGAGCCGATCCAGCGCGTTATACGATGGAAGGTTGCCAGACCAGTCTGTTCGTCACTGACGACGCTCGCCTGTTCGCAACTAACGCGGTCGATTCCGCTCAGTTGTTTGAACGCGAAGCTTTCGGTTTGGGATTTCAGTTGAAGCAACGCGAATGGTTCCAGCCACACGCCGCGCTGGTGGAGGATCTTTGTCGAGGTCGCAAGGTTGTCAGCGATTCCGGAGTTGAAGGAACTCGCAACGTTGCAAAGGATATCGTACGGCTGCGGCAGCCGCTGACAGATCTTGAAGTGGATCGAATTCGGCGACTCAGCAAAGTCCTTGTTCACGCTGTTGAAATCTCCGCAGGCCATATTCGGCCGGGCGTTTCAGAAGCGTCGGTGGCCGGTGAACTCAGCCATCGCCTGATTCGCCGCACCGTCACACCCGTTCGCATTCAAGTGTGCGCAGACGGACGTAACATTCGATACCGTCATTGGTCCTATAGCGAAGACCCGATCGAATCGTACGCGACGGTTTCATGCATCGCCAAACGCTGGGGACTGCATGTGGCTGTCAGCCGAACCGTGTGCCTGAATCAAGTGCCGGAAGAGTTGTGGGAAGCTCATAAAAAAGCCGTGCTGATACACGCGACGGGAATGTACTTTTCCAGAACCGGCCAGAAACTGAAAGATGTCTGGCCTAAAGTTCGGCGCATCTATGACAAATTAGGGATGCCGACGGAATGGCAGTTAGCCGATCAGGCCGAGATCATCGGCTACCGCGCGATGGAACATCAACTCACGCCGGATTCGGAGTATGAGCTTCAGGCACCGACCGCCATGTACTGGCATCCCGGCATTGAGGCGGCTTTGCCGGGCGATACGATTCTTATCATGCCCGGCGGCTGTGAGATCGTCACGAAATCCTCGGTGTGGCCACAACTTCGTGTGCAGGTGAAAGGCCACGATGTCTCGTGCTGTGGATTGTTGCTGATTCGAGATGAAAAAACGGCGGAGACAAGCGAGCGCGATGATGCCGCCAAAACTCCAGGGGTCTTTGCGGGGCTTGAACTTCCAGATGACGATTCTGATGGCTCAAGAATGGATTCGATCTGGGAACTGGATATGTCTTCGCATCAGTCCGTGTTTGACGAAAGCGAATCCGAGTATTCTGAAGAGTCCGTGCTGGACTGATCCGATGTCGCCATCATCGCTCCGCGTGATGAGCCCACAGGGAAACGCGAACAACAGCCAGAATAATATCGACTTGTGGCGACTGCAAGCACTGGGTCCAAACCAAGATTTCATATTCTCCTGTTGCCTGAGGTTATTTCCGTACATACAATGTGCTGACATGATTGATTCCGCAAATGCAGAAGTGAAATACTCCAATGGCAAACGCAAGTGAAAGTAAACCCGCTCGACTGAATATCCGAATCAGCCAGCACGAAAAAGACGTGATCGAAAGGGCGGCGATGACACTCAATACGACCGTCAGCAGCTTTGTGCTCGGAAAAGCCTACGACGAGGCAAAGGCGATTCTTGCTGATCATAGTCAATTCCAGCTCAGTAAATTGCAGTGGCGAAAATTCTGTGCAGCGCTTGATGCTCCACCAAAGAAGATCAAGGCTTTGAGTAAGCTGTTTTCTGAGAGTGGAGTTTTTGATGACTAGCGGAGAACTGCGAGCTCCGGTTCCACTGCTGAAATCACATAAACTCGATGGCTTTGATTGTGGCAATGAACAACTGAATGAATACCTGCTTCGATTCGCATGGACGAATCACCAGTCCGGCGCCGCAAGAACTTATGTTTCCTGCCGCGACAATCGCATTGCAGGTTTTTACTCGCTGGCATTCGGAAGTATCGAACACAGAGCCAGTACAGATCGCGTCCGCAAAGGGCTGCCACAGCATCCGATTCCAATCATTCTGCTGGCGCGTCTTGCGGTTGATGTTTCGGAGCAAGGGCACGGCCTTGGAAAAGGTCTTCTCAAAGATGCGTTGCTACGAACTTTACAAGCGGCCGATATCGGTGGGTTGCGGGCGATGGTTGTTCACGCCAAAGACGAGCAGGCGACTTCGTTTTACCGGAAGTTTGGCTTCGAAGTATCGCCAATTGATAAACTACACCTGATGCTGTTGCTCAAGGATATTCGACAGAGCCTCGGTGGCAGTTGAAGAATGAGAAGCCATCACATCGTGGCCAGGCAACAAGATCTATCCATCGGCACGCCCTGTCGTGGGCTCGTCACTGCTGAGCGTGCTGGCAGCGTTGTGGCTCAATCAAACAGACCATGCAGATACCAAATGCCCGTCTGAAGATCACGGTAGATCCATAGCTGGGCACCAGTCTCTGTGATCGCACGAAAATAATCGCGATGACACGGCTTGTCAGTCCACCATGCCGTCTGAATTCGTTCCGGGCCGTGGAGCTCGACGATTCGTCTTTGTTGGCCAAGTATCGAAATCCGTTCGGGAGGACGATCTTCGCTGTCGCGACCCGCGATCTGTTGTGGAGTTGCCAATAACCGCAATGGTCGTGGAAGAGTGCGTTCAGTATTGTTGATGGCGTCCGGATCAGGCTCCGTCAGCCGCTGCAGAATATGTTCCGACTGCGGAGCACGCTCAGTGGAATCGGCATTGGCGATAACGGGATCCAGCACAAGAGAATGTTCCGGTCGGGGGTCCGCTTGAATTCTGACGGTACTGACCGACTGCGGTCCCATGCGATTGCTCAGCCGCGCAATGAGAGTTGCCAGTTCCTCCTGAGGACGAATGTGTTCCGTCGGACTAAACAGGTCTCGTTGGCGTGAAACAGGAATCGGCACAGTTTGTACGGTCATCGAAATCGCCGACACAGGCTCCGTCAGCGGCAGTGTTTCCAGTCGCAGGCCAAGTACTTCAAACATCAGCTCAGCGGATTGCGTCGGTTTCACGACGCCGGCAGACAGTGTCAGCTTGTTCCCCGAGGCGCAGGTAAGTTCGCTGATCAAAACACTGCAGGCGATTCGACGGCGTTCAATTTGCTCGGCGATGCTTTCCACAAGATGCTGTAGCACCTGTCGAATGTCGTCAAAGCTCTTCGCCGGAAACTCCGAATTCCACACAGCAGCCACAGGATTGGATTCCGGCAACGGAATGATGAATTCTTCCGTCAGCCCGAGCAATTGATGAACTCGCTCCACCGCCACCTGCGAAAGCCGCGACGGTAAATCTTCACGCGGCAAGGAGAGCAGTTGAGTGATCGACCGAATTCCAAGATGGGCCAGGATCTGCAGATCTTTGAGCGGCAGTCGAGATGCGGCGATTGGCAGGCGCGCGATTTCCTGTGGCTGCATGCCGGGCGGAATGATTTGAATCGGCAGTTCGTACAGTTGTGCGTTTTCACCGGCCCTCGATGCATTTCGCCGCGCCGCGTTTGAAGTTGACGTGTTCGAAGTTGATATTTGTGTTGACCGCCGTACTTCCGGAGCTGCGTGTTCTGTATGAGTCAACGCCCAAACGGCGGCGATCGTGTCGGCAATAGCAATGCGTCCGGTCCAGCCAGCGAGTTTCAGATCACGCAACAAGAGTTCGGCCAATGCCGCTTCACCGCCAAACAGGGGACCGCAACCCGTGATGTCTAACAGCAAACTGTCCGGCAGTGGCATGCAATCCAATCCGACGACTGGCGCGTACCGACGAGTCAGCTCAGCCACAGCGGCCAGCGTGCGACGATCGGCAGATGATGTCCACTGATGAAATGAAACAAGCTCTTTCGTTGACGCTGCGACAGTCGGTCGCAAAGTTGCAGATTTACCTGTGTTCGAGCGCGTTCGGTTTTGCGTGGATGTGCGATGGACAGCTCGTGGAGTTATCGTCAATGGCTGAGCCATGCTGCGAGCTTCTGCCAGAGGCATTCCGGGTCGCACACCAGCCATCCACGCATCGCGCGATACGGCAAGGATGCATGGACCACCGTTGGCCGACGGAAACACTGCGCGGACAAATTTGAGATCGTCGTCGATGTCAGTCGTTTTGCGAGGCGCGGTCGAATCCACATTTCCCGGTGCTGCTGTATGCAGCGCGAGTGCTGACGGACAAACGCCCTCAGAACGCAGGCGATGTTGCAGGCTTTGAATCGGCCAGTTCGGAAATCGAATGCACAGCACCCGTTTCATGTTCGACTTCCAGTAGAGCGTGTCCAGTGTGCTGCAGTCCGTGACGCGAACGCAGCAGTTGAACTTTCAGTTGACGCCGTTCAGTGATGCCAGCCAGCGCGGGTTTCACTGTTGTAACGTACAGTCGCAGGTCTGCAA
>JBDNFT010000234.1:0-6658 GCA_041689695.1 Planctomycetaceae bacterium
GAGATAAAGGTAAAGCTGTGGACAGCGCTGGCAGCGAATTCTCCACAAGGCGATATGCGGTATCTGGACCGTTGGTATTTGGAAGCATTGGGAATTGCGCTGGATAACGACTCGAAGAGCGGCTGGGATCAGAATCTCGCGGTATTGGCCAATACAACGAAGATTGGAAATATTTTAAATATCATTTGGCGTTCGCGTGGCCAGGTTGGAGCTGCGATGAAAATCGCTGTGATCGCAACGGAGGCAAACAAAGAGAATCCAAAGACCAATGAAGCAAGAATTCTGCAGTTCTTTCGAAGTCAGGATTTTGAAGATCGAGCGGTTGTCTCTCGATACTGTGCTACACTGCTTGCACCTGATTCCCTCTCCAAAATGAGCGATCAGGCAGCCAAACTCGCAGTCGTCGAGGCGCTGTCGCGTTTGACAGGCGCCGATGCGAACAGTTCTGATGCAAAATTGTCGCTGGCAAAAGCATTGAAAGCGGCAGAAGGAACCACAGAGTTTGTTAAATTGGTTCGGCGGTTTCAGTCTGAACCGCATTACTCAGAATTGCTGCATTTTTCACAACTGCACCCTGCAGAACAACTCGGCGTCGAAGCCATTTCTGCTCTGCTTGAACTCAAACAATGGGACCTTCTCAGCAAAGCATTGAATGGCGACGACACCGTTGCCGCGATTGCAACAGCCGAAGTTCTGGGCAATTCTTCAAGTGGAGCGATCAGCGGGCTTCTATTGCCGGTGATCAAGAACGCCGACGTCAACATCGACGTCCGTCGAGCTGCGGTGAAGGCGGCATCGAAAGTCAACAATTCAGCGGCAGAGCTGGTGAAGATGGCAGACGAAAAGTCGCTCGATCCTGAACTGGAACAATCCGTCGCCGCGGCGTTGCATAGCTCGCCGTCAGGGCAGGCTCGCGAGGCAGCTCAACGATTGTTTCCATTGCCGCCGTCCAAGGACAACATGCCAACGCCGCCGATCAGCGAACTCACAAAGCTCAAGGGCGATCTGGCGAATGGTCGTATGGTATTCTTTTCAACCGGCACCTGTCACAAGTGTCATGTCGTTGACAACATGGGCCGCGAGATCGGGCCGAACCTGACTGAAATCGGCAGCAAGCTCAGCCGCGAAGCCATGTTCGAATCCGTCCTCTACCCAAGTGCCGGCATCAGCCACAACTTCGAACTTTGGACCGTCGTCAAAACTGACGGCACGACTCTGAACGGTATTCTCGTCAGCAACACCGACGCCGAAGTCAGCATCAAGGGCGACGATGCGCTCGTGCGAGCGATCCCCAAAGCAGACATCGAAGAACTGGTCAAACAAAAGATCAGCCTGATGCCGGCCGACCTGCAGAAGACCATGACGACTCAGGAACTGGCCGACGTCACGGAATACATGCAGTCGCTGAAGAAAAAGTAGACAACAACTGGCGAGCGGTGTGGCGTCAGCCCACCGGTACGACTGCGATTCTGCCATCATCAACATCGCCCGCATCGCAATGAACCGGCAGGCTGACACCTGCCGCTCACCGGGTGAGTTATCGGTTGGCGAGCGGTGCGGCGTCAGCCCACCGGTACGGCTGCGATTCTGCCATCATCAATGTTGCATGTTTAATCTACCGGCGCAACGTACCGGCAGGCTGACACCTGCCGCTCACCAACGCGATGTACCGGGGCTGATGCTACCGTCCGCCGTAATCGATCAGCCGCGCCAGTTCCGAACGCATTTCCGATCGATGCACGATGCGATCAACAAAACCGTGCTTCAGCAAAAATTCGCTCGTCTGAAATCCATCCGGCAAATCGATCTTACAGGTCGCCTGCACAACGCGAGGACCAGCGAATCCCACCAGAGCACGAGGTTCGGCGATGATAATATCGCCCAATGACGCAAAGCTGGCAGCAACGCCACCCATCGTTGGATCTGTCATCACGGAAATGAACAAACCATTAGCCCGGCGAAATCGAGCCAGCGCGGCAGAGACTTTGCCCATCTGCATCAAAGAAACTATGCCTTCGTGCATTCGAGCACCACCGCCGGAACCGCTGATAATAATCAATGGCAGTGAAAGCTCAGTCGCTTTCTCAACAGCCCGTGTCAGCTTTTCGCCAACAACGGACCCCATACTGCCCATGATGAATGCGGAATCGGTCATCGCGAAGACCAGCGGACGACCACGCATATAACCGAGGCCCACCGTGCAGCCATCCTTCATGCCTGTTTTCTTCTGCCCGTCGATAATGCGATCTTTGTAGCTCTTGCGATCGGAGAACTCCAAAGGGTCGCCGGATGTCATATCGGCATACCACTCTTCAAAGCTGTCTGGGTCCAGCAACTGACGAATTCTCATCGCCGTTGGGACATAGAAGTGATGTTCACATTCCGGGCAGACATTCTGATTCTGCTCAACCTGCTTACGAAACACAGTCGCACTGCAACCATCGCAACGCAGCCATAGTCCGTCGGGGACTCCACGTTTTTCTCGCTTCACCACTGGCCTCGCCGCTGTGTCAGTATTTTCAACCGCGCTCATTATGATAACTCCTGGCTACCGACAATCTGTGCGGAATCGCAGACGGAACTGTCGTCTCCAACCATAAAGCTGGCGGATTCAAAAGTGTTGCACTGGATAATCTGTATCAGATCGTTGGATTCTTCGCCACACAAACACGCCGCTTTGCTCGGCCGACGATGCTGCAGTGTACATCGAATCACAGTCGCCAGCGGCTCCGGAGCAACAACGGCAAAGACCTTGTACTTACGAATCGCCTTGCACAACACGCGTTCCAGCCGCTGGCAGGCATCAGAAAGAGTCTCACCTTCCGGTGGACAGATTTCCGATGAATCTTCTTTGCTCGCCCTGAACAGACGAGGAAATCGCTTGCGGATGTCTGATTCCGGCAGCCCCTGCCATAATCCCAGATTCACATTCCGCAACTCATCCAGCTCTTTCACTTTTGAGCCCGGCTGCGAAGTGGCAATGCCATGAGCCGTCGCGCTCGCTGGATCCTCCGGCGAAGTCAGCACAGCCTCGACCTTGATCCCGCTGGCATGAAGTTGTCGCACAACTTCACGAATCTGCTCCTGACCGCGTTCATTCAGGGGCATATCCAGCGTGCCAAGGACACGATGCTGATCATCATAATCCGTGCAGCCAGCTCGAATAAGAACAACCGTAGACATAGAATTCAATCCCACAGCAACAAGGCTACGTTCCGCGCGCAGTCCGTTGAAGTTCGGCAATCGCGGTGGTGTAACAAGATTCATCAAACACGGAACTGCCTGCGACAAAAACATCGCAGCCAGCCTGAGCACACTGAGCGATCGTCGATCGTCCGATGCCCCCATCGACCGAAATAATCAGATCATCACCCGCCAGTGCTCGGGCATCACTGATTTTGGAAACAACATCAGGAATAAACTTCTGACCGCCAAACCCCGGATGCACGCTCATGACAAGAAACAAGTCGCACTCTTTAAGAAACGGTGCCGCCGCCGAAAACGACGTTCCCGGATTGATCGCCAGCCCGGCCACCACGCCTTTACTGCGAATCTCACGCAGCAACGATACTGGCTGAGGAACTGCTTCCAGATGAAACGTAATCGCTTCGCAGCCGGCTTTGATGTATTCGTCCAGATATTTCGTAGGATCTGAGATCATCAGATGCGCTTCAAACGGAGTCTTGGTCAGCGATCGAGCTCGCTCAATCACCATCGCACCGTAGGACAGATTGGGGACGAAATGACCATCCATCACGTCCCAGTGCAACAGCGACGCTTCCGCAGAATCGAGCAATTCGATTTCACGATGCAGGTTGCCGAAGTCGCACTTAAGCATTGAGGGAGCCGCTACCGGCCGCCGAGCTTTCAGATGGCTCAGCATCTCATCACGTTTTAACATCAAATACTGCCGCTAACAGGAATGGAGCGTCTGACAGAAAAGTTTCAGACAGGAACCGCAAAACACGATGCTTGCGGGAGACGCTCCCGAACGTTCCTGTTGGAAGCCTCAATTGTCTGGTTATCGAGTTTTCATGTCCAGCGAAACGTTTTGATTCCAGTCATCCCGAAACTAAAACTATCCATATGAACACTAACATAATAGTCAAGGCGCAGGTTTTGCCAAATGGAAGGATTTTAACGCTGACATAACTGAACAATTGAACCGTTTCCTGCAGAGCCTCAATTTCGCAGAAATCTATAGGGTGTGTGCAGCGGAGCGAAACACACCACAACGGCAATTGTCGCAAATCAAACCCGGGCTCGAAACATCACACGCCAGAACATGGTGCGTTACGCGTTGCTTCACGCACCCTACATCGCGCGAAGCGTCTCAAGGAACTCAGGCTTGAAGCCAGCGACCTCGAACTGTCCGTCGCGATAGTCGATTGCTTTGATCTTCAGGCCGTGAAACAAGTTACCGGTCTTTTCTTGTCTCACCCAGACGAAGCCACCTGCGATGAGTCCTAGGGTTACAGCAAAGAAGGATGCCAGGAAAATGCTCTTCCCGTTGAATCCATCGCTCCAAACAATCAAACTTCCACCAAATGCGATGACCGCCACGAGCACGCCGGCGGCAAGTGCGTTGAGTTTGTATCTGCGAATTCGCTGCTGAACGCTGATGTGAATGAAGGCTGTCAAGTTGCCTCTTGGGCTGAGAAAAATCCCAAGGAACATTGCACCTTCCCACGCGAAGATCCAAGCGATTAGCAACCACTTCGTACTCATTATCCGTTTCAGAATCTCGTTTGAGCTTTCACTGAAGTATATCCTTAAGATCACGCTGCCGATTGAACCAATCAACATAAACAGCAATGAGCCGAACAAGATGACTCTGGCCGTTAGAGGCGTCCAAATGAACCCAACAGCACGTGGCACAAGGTTGTCGGTTCTGCCTGTCACAAGACAGATCTTCGGAAGTTCAAGTCCCTTCCGACAGAGAACCCCTTTATCTGTCACATGAAATTCATGATGCTTTTTCCCCGCCTTCTGGGGCGGTTCCAAGGTCGGCGCTGCGTATGGATTGTCGTTTGTATTCGTCATTGCCTTACCAAGCATCCGCTGGAGCTGCTGTTCTGGAATACAGATTGTTGCACGAATCATCGAACAAGCCGACTTGATTCCATGGAGCAATTGCGGACTTCAGCCATGCTTCGAAGTAAGCTTCACCGGTCGCTCGATCTCCGACTTCAGTATGCCGAGCATCTCCTAATCGTTGTCTGGCCTCGCGCAGCATTTCGCGAAGCGCGACGTCGTTCGCGCGAAGAAAACTGACATCGCCAATCTTCTCTGCTGGCATCTGCTCCATACTCGTCGCAGCCGCAAAGTACAACATGCCCCACTGGCACCAGAGCTGAAAAGAGGGAATCGCTTCGTAACACCCTTCCACCAGTTCATCCACAAATCGAAGTTCAGCAATCAAATTGTTCGAGTATTCATTCAGCTGTTTCGTACGAGTCGCCAGGTCGCTGCCGGACAACATTATATCGGCCAATCGCGACACGCTGAATAACGTATGAGCGATCCCGGTACTGTGCAGCGGATCGATAAAGCCAACCGTGTTGGCAATCGCCGCCCAATTGTAACCAGCCCCCTGCCCTGCCAGTCGCTGAATGCGTTTCGTGCTCTGCAACCCGGATTCCGGCCGTACGATCTTTGCGTTTTCGAACTGTCGCGACAGAAACGGCGATCTTGCAATCCGCCGATCCCATTCTTTCTGCGGTGTTGCGAATGTTGATGAATTACAATCTGAGTCCGGACGTTCATCGATCATAAATCCGGCACTCAACGTGTCATCATCAAATCGAAGTTGCCACATCCAGCCGTCTGGGAGAACCTGATGCACGGCTGCGTCATCGCAATGATACGGAAACGTATCCACGTCGATTGAACGCGAACGCAGTAGTTGTTCGCAGGTTACGGCCGATTCAAAATGAGCAAAGATCGATCTGGAATTTGTCTTCAACAGATGCGTCTGATCCGGAACATTCAGGAACTGAAGCACACCGTTTGGCGAACCAGTGGCGTCGATCAGAAATGAAGCCTGTATATTGATTGACTGTTGATCGGAAGCGAATGCCCGTCGGCGGAGCGATGGGTCTACGTCACCAGCCGCGGATCCCTGAAGAGTCCATTGGGCGTCTTGCCGGCCCAAAGTATACTGAAATTGTTCAAAAGTCAGGACACCAGCATCCTTCGCGAGCTGAAACACATACTGATCAACATCGCTCCGCAACCAGTGAGTATCTGAATGCTCATCATCCACACTGGCCGACACCAGCAATCGCCGAGCGTCAATATTTTCCGCCGTCAAATCTTCGCCGGTTGTCTGATCGAAATATGTAAATCCTCGCTTCTTCCCGCACAGCAGTTGCGCCCGTTCACGCTTCCACGATCCCCAGTGACATAGCGGTCGCAGCTCAGGAATTCCGTATTCGTCTGCTATCTGAGCCAGCGTACGATCGGCCAGCGGCGTCGAAGATTCTCCAATCGCAAATTTCGGATGCCGACTGCGATCCACCATCGCCACCGACTTCCCCGCCCGTGCCAGAATCAATGCCAGCAAGCTGCCGCCAAAGCCGGAACCAAGGATAACGATGTCGGTTGTTAATTCAGGCATTGCTTCAGATTCATTGCTTCAAGTCGGGCGATTTGTAAA
>JBDNFT010000235.1:0-3492 GCA_041689695.1 Planctomycetaceae bacterium
GACTTCTCATAGTCGACGACAACCGCGACGGTGCTGATGCGTTGGGGCTGTTGCTGGAGGAACTTGACCATCAGGTGCATGTTACGTACGGCGGACTTCAGGCACTGGATGTGGCGACAGCGTTTCGTCCGGATCTGATGCTGGTGGATCTACTGATGCCCGGCATGGATGGTTACACGCTGGTGAGCCGATTTCGTCAGTTGCCGGGATTCGCTCAGATGAAAATCGTCGCCATCACCGGGCAGAAAGGCGACGAGCACAAAGATCACGCAATGAAAGCCGGTTGCGATCTTGTGTTGTACAAGCCCGTCACTCTGGCCGCAATCAGAATGATTCTGGACAACATCGCCCCCGTTGCATCGGGCACGAAAACCCCGGTGATGCGTTCGAGATCATCACCTGAGCCTGTGACCGATCTGCGATTGGCCATTGGTGAAGCTCGCAAACTTCGCAGTGGGCGTGCTTCAAAAAGCCTGACCCAGGCGGAAAGTGAAGCCGCGATCTGTGACGGCATCATTCGCTTTCAGGATGAATATCTCGGGTGGCGTTCGGAACGCATTCAGGCACATCTGATCAAAGATTTGCTGATCGTACGCATTCTGGGAGTGCTGACTCTTGCAGAACGGCAACTTGGAAAATCGACATCACCTGAAAAAGGCCGAGACCTCATCAAGCAGACAAGAAAACAGCTTTTAGAACTGGCTCGCCCCATGCTGGAATCGCTCGTTCACGAAGCGGCTGGTGTGAAAGTTCGAAGCATGCATCACGACATCAGTACTGTGACCGGTGAGGAGGTTGTTGTGTTTTCACTGACAGATGCACCAAAGTTTCAATAGGTTACAACAGGGAAAAACAGAGGAATCCAATCTATGCCGTTGCCGAAAATTACGAACCGAATCGGCCGCATGATGTACTGGCCCAAACGCCAATGCAAAAGCACGGCGCAGCCGAATCTTCCGGAAGAACTTCCGCTGCGATCTGAATTGTTGAACGTTGAGCAACTGGAGCGGCACGCGCGAACGATTGCCGGGATTCATCGATTATCGACGCATCAAACCGACGACAAACTGCTGCCTCGGCTGGTGGAAAACGAACGCATCCTTGTCGATACATACGATCAGATCGCCGCCGCAGCGGCTCGCAATCGCAGGATCGTCCCGGCGGCAGAATGGCTGCTGGATAATTTCTATCTGATTGAAGAACAAATCCGCTCGACGCGGCGATTGCTTCCGAAATCGTACAGCGATGAACTGCCACGATTGGCAAACCGCGCCCATGCGGATTATCCGCGAGTCTACGATATCGCTCTGGAGCTGATTGCACACACGGACGGACGAATGGACGCAGCGAGCCTGACCGGGTTCCTGACGGCGTATCAAACTGTCGCGCCGCTCAAGCTGGGCGAACTCTGGGCGTTGCCTTTGATGCTGCGACTGGCGCTGATTGAAAATCTGCGGCGAGTGGCCGTGCGGATTTCTCAGGGGCGCTGCGATCGCGATCAGGCCAGTGACTGGGCCGAACAGATGATTCGTACGGTCGAACAGAAGCCCACCGACCTGGTGCTGGTATTGGCCGACATGGCGCGACAAAATCCACCGCTTTCGGGAGCGTTTCTCGCCGAGCTGACTCGTCATCTGCAGGGGCAGAATCCCAACTTCTCCTTCGCCAGCAGCTGGCTTGAACAACGTCTGGCCGATTCGGGCCAATCCACTGAGCAATTGATTCTTGCCGAAGGGCAGGCTCAGGCCGCCGACCAGGTGTCGGTGGGAAACAGTATTACCAGTCTTCGGTTTCTTGCCGTCAACGATTGGCGCGAATTCGTCGCTGATCAGAGCTTGGTGGAACAGACGCTGAATCGAGATCCCGCTGGTGTCTATTCCGGAATGGACTTCGCCACGCGCGACCGGTATCGCCATGCGGTCGAAGCGATCGCTCGTCGATCACGCTGTTCAGAATACGATGTGGCTCAGCGAGCCATCCAGTTGTCGCAGGCTGAACAGACGGCAGAATCGTATCAGCGGACGCACCACGTCGGATACTTTCTGGTGGATCAGGGACGACCGGCACTGGAACGCCTCGTCCATATGCATTTGACCGCAGGAACTGTGATCGACAAGTTTCGTCGACGATTTCCGCTGTTCATCTACAGCGTTTCCATGTTGACGTTCACTGCGGTCATCATGCTCCTGCTGTGGAACTACAGTGCGGGACATCGACCAGGGACGATCCTGCTTTGGCTGCTGGCGATTCCCGTTTTCATGTCGGCCGGACAACTGGCCGTAGGACTTGTCCACTGGCTGATGACAACCGTGATGACTCCTCAGGCGTTGCCTCGCATGGATTTCCACGCCGGGATTCCGCCCGAACATCGTACGCTGGTGGTGATTCCAACGATGTTGTCGAATCCAGCTTCGGTCGAGCGGTTGCTGGAAGGGCTCGAAATCCGGTATCTCGCCAATCGCGAAAGCTGCCTGCACTTCGCATTGCTGACCGATCTGGAGGACGCATCCGAAGAAGTCCTGCCTGAAGACGCCGCGTTGGTTCGATTGGCTTGTGACGGTATCACGGCGCTTGCAAAGAAATACGAGCACGACCGGGCGGATATCTTCTTTCTGCTGCATCGCAGTCGTCGCTGGAATGCTCAGTCAAACCAGTGGATGGGCTACGAGCGAAAACGAGGAAAGCTGGCCGATCTAAATGCCACACTTCGTGGAGCCACGGGAAGATTCGCCAACATCGTCGGAACCAGCGAAATCCTGCCGCAAATCAAATATGTCATCACGCTTGATACCGATACGCAACTGCCGCGAGATTCCGCCTGTGAAATGGTTGCGGCGATGGCCCATCCGCTCAATCGGCCGGTGCTGGATGCCGACGGCAAGCAGGTGATTCATGGCTATACAATTCTGCAGCCGCGAGTTGGCGTCAGTCTCCCCAGTGCGTACCGATCGTGGTTCGTGCGACTGTTTGGCGGCGATCCGGGCGTTGATCCCTACACGCGAGTCGTCTCGGATGTGTATCAGGATCTCTTTTCAGAGGGTTCGTTTATCGGCAAAGGCATCTACGATGTCGATATGTTCGATCGTCGCTGCGGTGATTTCCCTGAGAACCGAATTCTGAGTCACGATCTGCTGGAAAGCTGCTACTGCCGTTCCGCACTGTTGACGGATGTGATTCTGTATGAAGACTACCCGTCCAGCTACACCGCCGATGTTGGCCGACGACATCGCTGGATGCGCGGTGACTGGCAGATCGCGGCATGGCTGATGCCACGCGTCCGCAGTCTTGCCTCCGGAAGTACCGAAAACCCGATCTCCTGGTTGTCTCGATGGAAGATTCTTGACAATCTTCGCCGCAGCATCGTGCAAGTCTCAATGCTGTCCCTGTTGCTGCTGACATGGATGCTTGCTCCGCCGTCGATGGCGATTCATGCAACGATCTTCATCGTACTGGTGGTGACCCTACCGTCGCTGTTGACGGCGCTCATGGATC
>JBDNFT010000236.1:0-1867 GCA_041689695.1 Planctomycetaceae bacterium
ATAATAGACCTCACTCTCCGAGTGAGGCAGGACGCAAAACTCGGCCCTTAGGATCTTCGATAAATAAGTCTCCGATCAGCCAGACTTGGCGTCCGGTTTTCAGGGCTAACAGCCCAACTCAATGTTAGCCCAAGGCAACGCCCTGGAAATAGTTCCACGCGATGATTTCCAGCCCCAACGGGGTGGCACTCATTTTTTGCAGTGGCCAGCTCGAATCGGTTTAGGCCCGCCCCGCTCCTACATCAACCTAAGTCGCTGGAAATGTTTGACAGAATCAAATCGTTGGCTCACCTTTGTGCCGTATGTGTCGCACAGACACGCGTGTGCGCGATGCATTGTCAGACCTAATCTTGTTTTACAGCCCTGGATTTCTATGAAGTTCTTGACGATGGAATGGTGGTGCGGCATCCAATCCGGCGACGAGTCCGAACGGCTGGATGCCTATCAGTGGTTGAACAATTGGATTTGCAATTTATGGTGCCACCATTACCTTCAGAACCGGAACCTGCTTTTCGTTGAGTTCAGCTTCGTATTGAATCGTGCGAAATTCGCCTGGATTCCCGGCATCGTCCTTTTTGATAACGATTCGACCGTCAGCGGCGAATTCCTGTGGTTCTGAACCGGGCAGCGTGCGGACCCAGCCGAGTGGTTTCATTTCTGCCGAATATTGGTACTCATCGCGCCAGCGTTTTGGGATATCGATCATGGGATCAACATAGCGATCGCTGATTCCAGGTGAGCCGTAATCGATGGTCTGAATTCGTCCATCGACATACGTGCGATCTTCGTTGGCCAGCGTGAAGGAACTCAGGAATGCTGGTAGAGACAATGTTTGTCCGTTGTCGGCAAAGACTCCGATATCAAGGCGATTTGTTTCCATTCCTTTGAGATTGGGGATCGCCGTTCGCGGATGCCATTGAAAAACGATCTCGGCCCGCGTACCTTTGTCATCTAACAGTCGAATCTGTACTTTTTCAGGATCGCCCTGGAGCACACTCCAGCGAAACCTGAGCAATCGGCCGCTCAATTCTGCACTAGTGCTGGCATCGACGATCATGCGGCGACTGACTGCGGTCGTGCGGAAGACTCGAGCGACCGCGGCGGGTGTGTCGAAGAGTTTTTCCGCAGCATGTGGATGAAAGTAATCTCGACCGGGCACTCCCAGATCTTCTTCGATCACCTGAATTTGAGCCATGGCCGGAAGTTTGTTGATCGTCAGATCATGTGCCAGTTGTACCATTCGCAGCGTGTCTAATTCAGACGGTTGAAACACGACCGGATGCGCTTTGCCAGTAAGATAATCATCGTCGGACTGCACGGATTTCTGACTGCGACGCAGCAACATTTGCACAACAGACATCAGCCAATGAGATTCAATCAACTTGGCTCGAACGTCTGGACGAAATGCAGCAAGTGTGAGTGCAATGGCGTCCATGAACTGCTGATCCGAACCAGACGAACCTTGCGAGATCACCCAGAACGGCGTGTTGGCTGGATAGACGTCGCCATGCTCGGGATCAAAATCATTGTGTTCAGGATAACAGTACATTTGATTGTTGACGAATTCGTTGTAAACGATTTTCGTCAGCAAATCATCGGTCAGAACGGATCGCGGATTACTGCGCCAGAATGGCGATCCCACATGAGACGTCGAAGAATTTCCGAATGTAGGTAGATCAAATGCCTGTCCGATTCTTAGTCCCCAATCCGCCTGCGCCTTCTTGGCAGCCGCATCGTATTCCACGAACGCAAGATGAGGAAATTTACTGCGATTCAAATTGGAATGGTCGCGATCTCGATTGTCATACAGGATACTGCGATGACCGACAGCCGTGCCTTCGTCAATCCACTTTTGTACGGCCACTTC
>JBDNFT010000237.1:0-4859 GCA_041689695.1 Planctomycetaceae bacterium
CGGAAAAGCTACAGCTTGAACTGGAAGGCACGACTCCGCTCAATCCCGCCAGCACTGTTTTGATTGACGTCAAATCCAAACGCGTCATCCTGCGAACCGAGATCGCATGTCGCGACTGCATTCTGGAAATGTTTCTGGTGCCGGAGGGTAACAGAGAACACGAAACGATTCTGCGTATTCGCTCGAAAGCCTACGTGATTCACGCAGCTCTGCTGGCATTGGGACTGGAGCCTGGCAAGCCCGCATCGTTTTCACCCGATTTCGTCGCACCGTCTGGCCCTGAGATTTCTATGCAATTGGTCTGGCTCGACGACAAAGGCCTGACGCAACGCGCGGATGCCAACGAATGGATTCGGCACAATGTGCATCGCTACTATTCCGCTCCATTGTCCGGTCCACCCATCGGCCTGCAATTTCCCTACAAGAATCTTCGCTGGGATAAATTCAACAACGAGATCCTGTGGTATGGCCCGATGACTGACGAAGAACGCACGGACTTGCTAACTAAATCGAAAAAAAATGAATACCAGAAAGCGATTGAAAAGTTCTATGAAGAAGGTAAGTCGCGACCAATGACCGCGTCATTCGTCTTTGTCGGCAGCAGCATGTACAAAGACGAAGAGACCGGCGAAGAATTTTATCAGGCGGAAGGCGGACATTTGATCTGTACGTCTAACTTCTCCGACGCCTTGCTGGATATTCGAGAAGAAAGTTCGGCGAGTGATGGCGGACAGGCTTACGAAGCATGGACAGAAAAAATTCCTCCTGTTGGCACCCCGGTGCTACTCGTGATGACACCAAAAGCGAACACCGACAAAGCCAACGCGGATTCTAAACCCAAGGATGGTTCCAAGGCACCTGTGGAAAAAACGCAGAAAGCTCGCGGAGATGATTGACACTCATTGTCACCTGGATGCCGAAGCATTTCATCAGGAAATTGATGCCGTCCTGCAGCGGGCCACAGATGCTGGCGTGGAACGCATGCTGACCGTCGGCACGACGCTGGAATCCAGCGAGGCGGCAATCGTACTCGCCAATCGCTACAAGTCTGTTCGCGCCATCGTGGGAATTCATCCCAATTATGCGCAAGCGGTAAAACCCGGCGACTGGGAAAAAATAGAAGTGCTCGCGACTCATCCGGCAGTCGTCGCTGTTGGTGAAACGGGGCTCGATAAATATTGGGACCACACGCCGATCGATGTGCAACAGGACTACTTCGTCCGCCACATTGAACTATCGAGACGCATCCACAAACCTTTCGTCGTGCATTGCCGCGAAGCAGACGCTGAAGTCCTGGAAGTTCTGAGATCACAGGCGGAAGTCGGGCCGTTCGTCGGTGTGATGCACGCTTTTTCCGGCAATGCCGAAATGGCTGGTGAATGCCTCGCCATGGGAATGCACTTGTCGTTCGCCGGCATGTTGACGTTTCGGAAGAACGATCACATGCGAGCCGTCGCCGCGACAGTGCCGATCGATCGACTACTGATTGAAACCGACGCGCCATACCTGGCACCGCATCCGAATCGAGGCAAACGCAACGAACCGGCATGGGTACGGCATACCTGCGAATGTCTCGCGACGGTCCATGGACTGTCGTTCGAAGCAATGGACGAACAAACAACTTTGAATGCTCGAAAACTCTTCTTTCCATCCGACGGCGAGCGGCAAGCGTAAGCTTGCCGGTACGATGCAGCTTGTGACACAGAACATGCTGAGATCCCAATCGCCATGTACCGGCGGGCTGACGCCACACCGCTCACCGACACTTTTACTTCACTGGAGACGTTGATGCATAAATTGGTCCACACATTACTGATCGCCACTCTCGTTTCCGCCACCGGGTACAGCGAAGAATTTACCGGCATCAAAGTCGCGCCGTATCTGGGTTATGAAACAGCCGTCCACCTGACAAACGGTAATGTCACCGTCGTGCTCTGCCCGGAAGTTGGCGGGCGAGTTCTTGAATATGCACTCAACGGCAACAACGCTCTTTTTTTGTCTGACGGGGAGAAGAAATGGAAGCCAGGCGATCGACCTGAATCCTCCGCTGGTCGCTTCGATATCGGCCCGGAGCTGATGATTCCGCCACGTCAGATCCTCTGGAACGGAACGTGGACCGCAGAAATTATCGCCGACCGACACGCAAGATTAACCAGTCCTGACGATCTTTCGACCGGCGTTCGCCTTGTTCGCGATTTTGTCCTTGATGCAAAAACGACACAGCTCAGTTGCACACAAACAATCCACAACATTTCTCAAAAGCCTGTCGAATATTGTCACTGGAGCCGCACATTTGCCGTTGGGAAAGGCATCTGCCTCATTCCCCTCACGTCACCAAGTCGCTTTCCAAAGAGCTATGTCATGTATGAAGAGGGATCGCTCATCAACTTTGCTCCCGATGATCCAAACATTCACGTTCGCGACGGTTTTCTGGAAATCGTCGGAACTCCGCGAAAACCGAAACTCGGTATGGACAGCTACGCTGGCAAGATCGCATATCTTTCGCCAAACAACTTGCTGTTCGTAAAACGTTTTAAGACTTATCCGGATCGCGTCTACAACGAAGCTGCAGGGCTGACGATCTCAATCTGGTATCCCGACAACGCAATGATTGAACTGGAACCGATCGGCCCGCGTGAACGACTTCAGCCCGGCGAACAAGCAGGCTTCACAGAAGAATGGTTTCTCTCCGAAATGCCGTTTCCGAAAGACCGGAATGTCGATCTGGAAGCAGTCAGGAAGGCATTGCATGACTGAGCAACCGCTCTTTGGCGTACTCAACGTTTACAAGCCGGCCGGAGTCACCTCGCGCGATGTCGTCAACAAGGTGCAGCGACTGATTCGTCCTGAAAAATGTGGCCACGCGGGCACGCTGGATCCGATGGCGACCGGTGTCTTACTGATCGGCATCGGACCTGCAACGCGGTTGACGACAATGCTGCAGGATGGTGCGAAAACATATGTTGCCGAATTCATACTGGGCCAAACCAGCGACACTGACGACAGCACTGGCCAGGTACAACAAAATCCGGCACCCGACGATCTGCCAACTGCAGAGACAATCAACGCGCGACTTCAATCTATGACCGGCATCGTTTCGCAAGTGCCGCCGATCTTCTCAGCTGTGCATGTTGATGGCCAGCGAGCTTACGATCTCGCTCGACGCGGTGAATCGGTTGAATTGACAGCAAAGAACGTAGAAATTCATTCGATCCGAGTGCTGTCTTACGAATGGCCTCGACTGGAACTGGAAATCATTTGCGGCTCTGGCACCTACATCCGTTCTATAGCTCGCGATCTAGGCAACGACCTTGGTTGCGGTGGATTAATGAGTCGACTTGAACGAACCCACATCGGACGTTTTGCAGCCAGCGACGCCATTCCTGCCGACGAAATAACACTCGACAAAATAAAAACAACGATCAATCCAGCGGTCAGTATCGTCCAGCATCTTCCGCAGTACGATTGCACACCCACCGACATCGCCGACTTACTTTGCGGCCGCGCACTTCTGATCGCCAGCGCACAGTTGCGATCAAATCACGACCTCGTCGCTGACGAGCAAGTGGCGTTAACAGCGCATCAATTTACAGAACTCCTCGCCATTGCAATTGTCACACCCGATCGTCGCCTTCAACCGCGAACAGTCTTCATTCGACAGCAGCAAAAAGCAAGGCTGTAAGACGGGACCAGATATTGGCTGAACGACCGCGAAACGCCCGGGCAACCCGCGATTCGATTCATTCTGCGCGTCGATTCATGATACCCAGCAGCGTATCTGCCTGCCGGAGTTGTTCGTGCTGTGCCGAATTCTGCTCCAGCAGATTCAGGACGATGGTTTTATATTGCGTTGGCCGCTGTGACCGGAGCTGTTTGGCGTCGGCATCTTCTAGGTGACACCAATGTGAAATCTCGCTTTCAACCACCATGAATGAACGCGAAAGTGGTCAGCGACGCGGTCATTGATTGCCGTGAGGTGAGCAGGCGTCTGACTTCTGTACAGAGGCGAGATGCAGATTACACTGTCTGGTTCGCCGCAATCAGTTCAAGCCAATACACAGATCGAGTAGAGTAGTTGGAACTTGCTGTGTTTGGTAACGACGGATTCGACAACGGAATTGTCATCGGCAACATGCATCCGGGCGCGACCGTTAAATTCATCACGCTGAAAAACCAGAAGAAGATTGGCCACAAGGTCTTGACCGGAACAGTATGCCGAGAATTGAGTAGTCGCAGGATGCTACGCTATTCTGCTTTGTCGTTCTTCAATTGTGGCGATTTGGGTTTCCAGCCGTCGTAACTGAACGCATCAAAATCTGGTCCCTCTTTCGTGACACGAGGGTCATTGGTCTCTTTTAATCTTGTGAAGAGTTTTTCACGAAGATGTTGTACCGGCTCCGAGTATGACGGATCCGACGCGACGTTGGTCATTTGTTTCGGATCAGATTTCAGGTCATAAAGCTCTTCAGCAGGGCGTTTCCCGAACGAAAGTTCGAAGAGGTGTCGATGCTGCTGATCAAGATCCCGATTGTCATTCATATACGTTTTTGTGGCTGTGTCGATGCAGTCGATGAGCCATGATCCCGGAATCGCGGCTTTCGATTCATCCCGCGTTCCAGCTGGAAAACGCGTGGGCTCAAAATTGTGAATATAGAGGAAGTCCTTCGTCCGAATGGCTCGAGTAGGATACCCTCCCAGGTCAAGTCCTTCCTGTCCCGGCATATATATCGCTCACGCCCGTGGATGACAAAAGAGCGATCGGTCTTGTCGCTGCCCCCAAGCAACGGGAGCAACGAATTGCCGTCCATCTCAAGTGGCACTTCCAGCCCCGCAATTTCATACAACGTCGGTGCGATATC
>JBDNFT010000238.1:0-2276 GCA_041689695.1 Planctomycetaceae bacterium
CACCTTTCATTGCCAGGATCATTGCCGCAACCACCCACACAAGCTGCAGCAAAGCTCGAAGGCCGGCAAAATCCGTCCGATCAGACATCGTCGCAGCTCCGACACAAATGAACAATGTGGGACCTTCCACGACGACAAGAATACGAAACAGGTATCGAGCCTTCCCCAACGCCTTCTTCGATCGTTCACGCCATGCCACGGGATCAAACAACGGCAGACTGTTGTAGTCCTTCATCAGCACGACACCGCCGGTCGTGCGATCATTGAGCCGCGTAAAGAATCCATCAACAATTTTAAACAGTTTGAGCAACATGGATGAAGAAGAAACAAACGCACGACGAATGAGAAACACGCGAGCCAGCAACACAAAGATTGCCGTCAAGAACAGCGATGGAACTGTGGTGGCACCGACGAACATCAACTGGCCGATCGTTTGCAGCAAACCACCAGATTCCGGCAACAGAAAAAAATTGCTTCCATAGCCGCCATCGGTCCCTCGAAATATCTGTAACCAAAGAAAAAACGGTGTCAGCCGGACGGTCTCTGTTTCCGCCAGGAACAGAACACTGAATACAGTCAGCAGTCCCACGAGCATGTACGACGAAATAAATGCCGCTACGGTTGTGGCGAACCATGAACTGCACAGCAATCCGATACTGGCATATAACAGACATTCGCAGAACAGCAGCCACATCGTGCCTAACAGCAACGTTGTTTCCACACCTCCCAACGAATAAACAAACGCCAGCACCGGAAACGTCAACAGTAAAAATGTAAACATCGGCACAAGGCGGCTGCCGAGCTTTTCGAGCACGATGGTCATGGGCGTCAATCGCGTGACAAACAACGTCCCGATGGTGTTTCGTTCTTTTTCGATCGTGATTGAACCGCAGATCAACGCGGGCATCAAAAGCTGCACCGAGAAAAAAAGAATCGGCACAATCCCCGTAAAGATCACACCACCCGCGCCAAACATGCGGTTCGGATTGCCGCTGCTAAAAGAAGCATAGCCGTAGCTTCCGGAATTGATAGACGACACGATCATACTGTAATAGATCAGCACAATAGTTAGGACGACAATCGCACCAAGAAATCGAATGACGTACGTTCGTCTTCGACTGGAGAGCTCGGTCAACTCACGCCGCAACAATGGAAGTTCAGGAATGATGTCCCAGATGTTCACACCGTCTTCCCTTCTGTCAGCTTCATGAATGCTGTTTCCATATCCATCGCTTCCGGCTGAAACATTGTCAGCCGAGCTTTCTGATCAACAAGCGCCTGATGCAGATCGCCAATGGACATTTGATCTTCGTGTAACTTGATCGCCCATCGATCGACCTGTGTTTCCACGGAACCAACACCCGGAATCTTCTGCACGCGATCCAGTAAATCTGGCGCAGGATTTTCAATCCGCACATGCACAACACGCATCAACTGCAGCTTTTGGTAGATTTCATTCAGCGATCCCTGCGCCACCATTTGCCCGAGTTCGATAATTCCGATGCGAGTACACATCTGGCTGAGCTCCTGCAGAATATGACTGCTGATAAGAATCGTCTTGCCCATCTCCTGCAGGGCCTTCAGCAGTTCCCGCATTTCGATACGAGCTCGCGGATCAAGACCACTGGACGGTTCATCCAGCAGCAACACTTTTGGATCATGTAACAGAACGCGAGCCAGTGCCAGACGCTGCTTCATGCCGCGTGAAAGTCCATCAACCGGAGAATCCGCTTTGTGGGACATATCTGTCAGAGCCAGCACATCGTCGATGGTTCCCTTGCGTTTAGCCATCGGCAATTTGTACGCCGCCGCGAAGAAATGCAGATATTCCAACGCCGTCAGGTCTTCGTAGACTCCAAAAAAGTCCGGCACAAAGCCCATCACGTCACGCACCTGCTGCGGCTGACTCAATACATCCAAACCGCACACCAGTGCCATGCCACGGAATTTTGGCTGCAACGTTGCGAGGACTCGAAACGTCGAAGATTTGCCAGCGCCGTTGGGCCCGATGAATCCAAAGACCTCACCATGAGGAATATCCAGCGAGATCCCCTTCACGGCTTCGAACTTACCGTAGTTGACTCGCAGATCACGAATGCAAATCGCCAGCGGCCTGGGTTTGGTCGGCATCACTGGAATTGCTTGTTCAGTCATCGACATTTGAGATTTTCCTGTGATTCACTTTGCAGCAATGTACACGGCGCTTCAATGTAGGACGGGACTCCAGTCCCGTCCTGACACGTTTGGTTCAGGACGGGTCTGGAGACCCGTCCTAC
>JBDNFT010000239.1:0-6445 GCA_041689695.1 Planctomycetaceae bacterium
CCACGCTCGGGAATCCAGATTGCACCATACCGCGATCAGAAGCGGAAACTTCCACTGCAATCCCGAAGCAACACCCATGCGATGCTGATACAGCCACAACATTGTGATGGTCATACCCAGCATCGTGATGAGTTCAGGCAGCGGCACAAAATCCGATGAACAGGCCACGATGGCGAACACCGCGCAGATCGAATTCCACCACGTGGGGACTCCACGAATCGAAATGTGCGTCAGCAGGTAACCGACAATGGCCGCAATCGCAACCTTCAACAATGTCAGCGATTTCTCACCGCCCGCAGCCCAGCACAAACTAACGACATGATCAAATAACCAACTCACATTCGGAGCTGGCTTTTCAGCCGCTGTCAACGACAAAACATCTGTGCGAGGTGGCAGCATGCCATGAGACCGCATGTAGTCGCCAGATCGAATCAGCACCAGCGGTTTGGTGTCGTTGATCTGAGTGAATCCCATCAGGACAGCCAGGAAAATCGCGGCCCAGCGGAGCATGAAGTCGCCACGGACGGCCTCTTCTTCAACCATTTCCGGCGTTAAGGGTTCCTCGTCTGGCAGCTCGTCCAGATCGTGTTCATCCGTGAAAGCGCTCTTTTTCGAGATTGCAGCAGCGTCTGGGGAATCTTCGGGCTTAGTGGATTCTGAATCCTGGGAGGCATCGCCGGACACTCGGAAATCTCGCATTCTGGGTAATTTTGTTCTCTGGAATCCGCGCACGGCGGTACCTGAACTAGCGGTACGTCATTTCCCTGCGTTTTGTTGGGGCAAATGCCAGACTAGCCACTATCGTAGTGTTTTGACGATTATCTGGCTCATCCGAGTTGATTTGGCAAGCGGTGGGTGTCAGCCCACCGAGTTGCCCGCACACCTCGGATGACTGACACTGCGCAGCTCGCTAAGCGTCATTTTGAACAGTTCCACTTATAATATCGAGTACCATTGAACGCTGCTCTCTGCAGCTGATTTTGAATACAACTATTTCTGACACTCCAAGCCGAGACATCAATATGCTCCTGACGAAAGACCATCAACCTTCATTTCTGCGAATCCTGTTCACGCTCGGAACTGCATTCGGGGCAGGATTGATCGTGCTGGGCGTAACACAGGATCGTAATGTTGTCGAAAAGATCGCAACTTCGCTGGCCATGCCTGCGGGATTGTTGTGGGTTCTGATGCTGACGTTATGCATTCAGCTCTGGCGACAGAAGAAACAAAATCATGCTGGCCAACCCGGAGCCATCGCGGCGACTTGTTGCGTCCTTCTGTATTCGATCGCCGGCAACGGAATCGTCGCCGATCAAATGGCCACCGCGTTGGAAGCAGACTATTTATCGGTCAATCCGCTTGATGAATCGCCGATGGATTTTGTCATCGTCCTTGGTGGCGGCGGCGGACTGGGAGCGAACGGTCGTCTGCAGGGCAACGGCTCGGGCGATCGCTTAATCCTGGCAGCTCAGTTGTATCATCAGAAGATCGCAAAAAAAATTATCTGCACCGGCCAGCGCATCGCTTCGATGAATGCATCCAGCGTCGATCCGGCGGATTCATCGCGCGAGATCCTGATGAAACTTGGTGTGCCTGATTCTGCGATCGAAACCGCTGGCGGACGAAACACGTCCGAAGAGATGCAGAACCTTGGCTCACGTTTCAAGGATTCGAAAGAGCGAATCGGATTGCTCACGTCTGCGTGGCATCTCCCTCGAGCGTTAAAGCTGGCCAATCGCAATGGCCTGCAACCAATTCCTTTGCCCGCTGATTTTCGCTCAGCACCAAAGTTGGAACCTTTCACCGTGGGCCAGATCGTGGAATCCATGATTCCTAACGGCTTCGCGCTAGCAGCGACATGGTCGTTTGGTAAAGAATATCTTGGGATGCTGATTGGCCGTTGAACTCCGGTCTTAATGGGATGTGCTGACCTCAACAGCGTGACAACTTCTCTTTAAAACCGACGAAAACCTTGTGCGGCAGCAGGTTCAGGATCTTTGCGAAAGATCATTTCCGTCGCACGACCACAATGCGGACACGGAATGCTGAAGTGGCTTGTGACCTTTGTGATGGCTCTTAAATCCGGATTTGCCAGGCAAAGATTCCCCAAACTGTCGAAACCGACAGCCTGTGTTCCTTCAGGCACCATGGCGAATGTCGAAAACTCCTTCGGTCGAGTCGCATCTCGGGAAATCGACACCAGATTTGTCTGTCCGTTTGAGCGTTTCGAAAGTACCAACATCGAACCATCAGGTTGCAGCATCAGGCGCGATGAGCCTGCAGGTGCGAATCCAGATGCCGTGACTTCTCCACTGGCTGAGATATGCACGATTTCACCCGAAGTCAGCAATGCCTCCGTTTGACCGCCAGCATTCAGCACCAGATCAGACACCGGCTGATACAGACGTGTCAGCTCCGTGATTTCGCCTGTGTTGGAAATCACCACGACACGATTCGTATCCCTTGACGTCACCGCAAACTGACCTGTGACATCTCGTACGAATGCGTTGGCGTCAAACTTCAGATCATGCAACAAAACGCTCTGCCCGACAGGATTGACCATCCGAATCTGCGACTCGCGAGAATCCGACGTCAGTGTGTAAAGATTGCCATCAGCATCCACTTGGATTCGCCGAATGTCGCTCAGGTTTTGAACCGGCAAGCTAACCTCGCCATCGGCCTCGAGGCGAAAAACACAATTGGCGGCATCATCAGCAACGAAGATGTGGCCAGCCATTGAAATCTGCAGATCGACCGGAGAAATAACCTTCACCGGAAGCCGTTCAATGACCGGCCGTGACTGCACCACAATCGGAGCATGATCGTGATTCCTGATGGCCCCCAATGCTGGTGGGTCACCAGCAAGCGAAGTCGTACCTAAAGATAACAACGATCCTGTAAAACAGATCGAAGCCAAAATTCGAACAGCACTGAGTACGTGATGCATTTCGCAGATTTCCCAAACCGTGGCCCGGCTGTGAGAGGTTGCGTGGACGCATTACCAGCATCCACACTGCATTAGTATTGGAATCCGCAGATGCTGCGTCAATGAATAGCTGAAAAAAAACTACTCCGTTTGGACAACCCGTCGCCTTTGTTTGGAACTGATTCTCCGGCGATTTGAGGAAATTCGCTTTGCCAGCCCTCATTGCGAAGCCTGAGCAGGCGAAAGTCTGGTTGTTGCGTAGAACTTTGGCCTGAACCCCAGACACCGAAGATGTCAGCCGGGTTTGCTGAATTTAGTATCAATCGAAATCATTTCCGTTTAATCCCACTCGAAGACGAGGCAGGGCATTCAGTACCTCCTCTGCGAGTCGGGTTAAACAATCAAGTCATCCGAGGCATTTTGCCCCCGCGCGGCAACTTGCCCCGTGGCAACTTAGTTTCGTTCGCAGCTTGGGAAGTATCGCTCATGAATTCAAAACGCAGAATAAAGACTGTTTCTGCGTCAGGTTAGTACTCGAAAACAAAATCATCTGCATGGCACGCAGTATGCAACCACTTGAAAGCTGTTCAGCATCGGTCAGTGAACTTGATTGCTCTGCATTTGCCGAGCGGTTTCCCTGACTGATTCTCTGCTGAATCACGGAGAGTCAGCATGAAACGTATAACATTCAAAGGGATGGCAGCGGGCGCATTGCTGTCAGCTATCTTCGCAGGCGTTGTCGCCATCAATTGTGGAGCATCGCCAGCGACGGTAACAAAGACAATCAACTGGTCAGACAGCGGCAACACGAATGAGTCACCTCAAGATGTCGCTGCCCATAACCACGCAAAGTCGCTTTCAAACGCATTTCGAGGTGCGTCGGAAAAAGTCCTGCCAGCGGTTGTTAAATTCAATCCTTCTCGAAGGGATCTCGGAGGTCAGAGCAGCAGGGAAATCTACCTGAAGAACTGCAAACCCATCCGTATTTCAAGGAGTACTTTGACAAACAAACCGCTCCCTCACCCAAGTCTTCCGGCGAACTTCAGAGAATGGGCATGGGCTCCGGCGTCATTGTCGATCCGTCTGGCATTATTCTGACGAACAACCATGTTGTCAAAGATGCGGACATGCTCAAGATCAAACTGCATGACGGCCGCCAGTTTGAAGCGACGGAGTGGAAAACAGATCCGAAAACCGACATCGCAGTGGTGAAAATTCCAACGACCTCAGACTTGCCGGTCGCAAATATCGGCAACAGTGACCAGTTGGATGTCGGCGATTGGGTCATCGCCGTTGGTGCACCGTTCGGCCTTGATGAAACAGTCACTGCAGGCATCATCAGTGCAAAGTCCCGAGGCCTGGGCATCGCAGATCGCGAAGAATTTCTTCAGACCGATGCGGCGATTAACCCCGGTAACAGTGGTGGCCCGCTGGTAAACCTGGATGGAGAAGTCGTTGGAATCAACACCGCGATTTCCAGCACCAGCGGTGGATACCAGGGAATTGGTTTTGCTGTCCCCGTGAATCTTGCCCGCTGGGTCGGTGATGAGTTGATGAAGCACGGCACGGTCCAACGAGCGTTCCTCGGTGTTGGTATTCAATCCATTGACAGCGCTCTTTCAAATCAGCTCGGCCTGGACACCGTGAAAGGTGCGTTGGTGACTGATGTGCGTCCAGGGACTCCGGCAGCGAAATCCGGACTGCAGAGCGGCGACGTGATTCTGGAGTTTGATGGAGTTCCTATCAGCAAACCTGGTGATCTGCAGGGACGAGTTGAACGGGCGTCTCTCATGGATTTGCATAAACTTGTGGTCGTACGAGATGGAAAGCAACTTATATTCGAAGTTCGTGTGGAAGCGATGCCAGTCAGCTTGACTGTCTCCGAACCAGACACAGTTAATGAGCCTGTTGAGTCCGACTACGATGGTCTGGGACTGCAATTGTCAGAACTCAATCCCGATGTCGCCGCACAATTGGGACTTGAGAAAACGACAGGGTTAGTAATCGCGGGGGTCAAGCCTGGCAGTCCTGCGTCGAACGCGGGACTCGAAGACGGTATGGTCATTCGAAAAGTCGGCAACAAGTCTGTGGCAACACTGGAAGACTTCACGGCTGCGATGAAAGACGTCAACCTGAAGGATGGAATTCTGCTGCTGGTGCAAGCTGGCCAGGCCTCGCAGTTTGTGGTCGTCAAAGCCTGATCTTTGAATATCCCAATGCTTCGAATGCCTCCTGCCGAAAAATGCCCACCAGCGTTTCATCGGCAAGAGGCTCTTTTTTTTGCCGGGATTCCATGCGTAAAGACCTGATTTTTTCAAGTAGAATCCGACGTGGCCCTCGTTAATTTTCGTTCCAGGTTCTGAGACGAAATTGAGCCGTTTTTTCGGGCATCCTGGACAAATCTCAAACATCGAGAATTGCCCGGTTTCGGGCTGAGTCAAATCCGATCCGGCGATAGTATCAGCGAATACCCCGCATCTCAATCCCACCGAGATCCTGCCCTACCTGCTGAATACAGCCTACGGAGGCATCCGTGTCAAACCAGCTCGAACAAGCCAATTTGTCAAATCTTCAAGATACAGACACCAAGGCTCCGATTGCGGAACCGCCCGAGCGTGAATGGGGGACGAGAATCTTTCTTGGTTTCCTGTTTGTCATCGCATGTGGCTACGCGACGATGCTGATCTATCACGTTTCCCGACCACCGGGGACCGTTGCAGAAAATAGCGGCTTGATGGAGCAGTGCCGCCAGATTTGTCTTCGTTACGGTCTGGTTTCAACTGGCAATGTGCGAAAAGATGCAGAAGCGTACCTGAAGGTCGCTCAGCAGCAGCACCTGACTGAAGGGCTGGCACAGATTCTTTCTGAGACCCCGTTTACGCCTGCGAAGTCACAGGATCATCCGCTGCTCAACCGGACCGCTCCTGACTTTGCTCTGCCTGACGATTCGGGCAAGCCACAGACACTTACAGAACTCGCCAAAGATCGTCCGCTGGTCGTAGTGTTTTATCTGGGGTATGGTTGCAGCCACTGCGTGGCTCAGTTGATTGCCATCGACAAAGACCTTCACTACTTTCGCGAACTCGATGCAGACGTTGTGGCGATTAGTTCTGATGAGTCGGCACACACGGCAGAAAAGTTCCAGGAGTATGGCCGGTTTCATTTTCCAGTGCTTTCAGATATCGACAATACTGTGGGTCAGGCATGGGGCGTTTATCAGCCACAGACTGATGGGCACGACGAATTTGCAAAGCACGGCACTTTCATCGTTGATCGCAAAGGCAAAGTGATATTTGCCGAAATCGGCACGGAGCCGTTTCTGGACAATAAGTCGCTGCTGCATATTGTCGCCCACAGTCAGGGCTTGGCTCCTTCTGCACCGCCTGAAGAACTCGCTGCCGCCACACCGTAATGCGTTAACGTCAAGGCGTTGAACGTCTTGATGACCTTCGCCGCCCCGCAGATAAGCTGCATCACTTCCATCGCTGGAGTGATTCAGAATTCAGCATTCACCCAGAG
>JBDNFT010000240.1:0-3333 GCA_041689695.1 Planctomycetaceae bacterium
TCCTGCACCATCACTTTAATTGCCGGTTCCTGTCCAGAACAGATTTTTCTCGATTCCTTCCGGGGAGATAAATCATTGAACTACTTTCCGAATGGCCTCTCAAGGTCGAAGACGCGTCTGCTGGCTGGTTCATGGGGTGCCTCCGTCGTCAACTGAGTTCGCAGCGGCGTTTTGCTGAATGAACGTCAGGCCATCGCCAGCGGTCGCAGTGCGAAGTGCATCGCGGCGGGCGAGTTCTACCAGGTCGCGGCGCAGAATGTAATTGCGGCCATAGAAGTGAAACAGGATTCCTGTTGTCAGCAACATAAAGGCGTAAAAGACAAGGTCTGTGCCACGACCGATCCCCAACAACGATGCCACTCGCGACGTTAATCCAGGGAACAGAATCAGTATGATCGCGCTCAGCCACACACCTTCCCGCAACACATGAATCCACTGACGATTTCGCAGGTATGCGCGGATCTCCAGCCATGCCAGCGTGGCGAGTAATGGAATTGTAATCCACTGAAAAATGTTCATTTCCAAAACCTCCCCGCCAGCAAGTGCCCGGTGATTCGAAACGCATCCCAGGAACTCTGCCCCTTGGCCAGGGTCTCGGCGGTGTACCGAATCGTAACAGGAACTTCGACGTAGCTCAGACTATGTTTGGCGATCTGGTCCAGAATCTCCGATGCATGCGCCATCCGCGGTTGGCGGATTCGAATCGTCTGGGCCGCGCGACGCGAGAATACTCGAAAACCGTTGTGGGTGTCGGTCAGCTTCAATCCGTTGGTCATTCGCGTGAACAAAATCGCCGTCCGCAGCAGCAAACGCCGCGTCCACGGCGCGTTGGCTGTGCGTCCAAGAAAGCGTGAGCCAAGCGCAATGTCTGCCTTGCCGGACAGAACCGGTTCCAGCATCACCCGAATTTCGCTCGGATCATGCTGACCATCGGCATCAAACGTTACGATCGCATGAGCTCCCTGAGACAACGCAAAATCAATGCCGGTCTGCAGCGCGGCGCCTTGGCCGCAGTTGATGGGATGGCGCAATACCCAGACAGGAAAGGAACACGCAATCTTAAACGTATCATCACGCGACCCATCGTCGACAACGACAATCCAGGCATAATTCCCGATCGATTTTAGCGTCGTGGCAAGACGATTGGATTCGTTGTAAGCGGCGATGACGATCCAGATTGCCGCATCAACAGATGGTTGCATCAATTGCCTTTCCTGGTATTTGAAGTGGCGTTGATACGAGCATCCGAGTGGATCGGTGTTGAGTCTTGGTCCGACCCGTCATCACGATAGGGTTGCTGTTGTTGGTAACCGGCCAGTCGGGTGCGTATGCGTAAGGCCAACGTTTCCTGCTGTGCCTGGTGCGCTAGTTCAAACGCTTTCTCCCCGGCCTTGATCGCTTGCGCGAACTCGCCCACTTCCGCTAATGCCGCTGCATAGGCGTCCCAGCCATAGGGATTAATTCGGGTATCGATTCGGTAGATTCGTTGCATCAACTCGACCGCGCGGCGACCGTCACGAAGCGAATCATCCGAAGCGGTCGACAAAATCCAGGCGAGTCGCCGGGGCGGCTGCTCCATGGTAGGGACTTCTGCAATTAGCCGCTCAAATCGGTTCGCGGCCGATCGATAATCGCCCCGCCGGAGCTGCAACGATGCGAGATTGTAGGTGGCCTCGTGAACACCTCGCTCGGACGCTAACTGGTAGTCGACGCTTGCTAAGTCAAAACTTCCGCCGAGCTCGTGTAGCATCCCACGGACCGAATAGGCGGTGCCCAACTCCGGCGAGAGGTAAAGTGCTCGTGATGCCGAAACCATCGCTTCGTCAAACATCGCAAGTTGGCGTTGGCACTCTGCCAAATTGACCCACCATTTTGAATGAATTGCTAGTCGATCGGTTGCAGCAGTCAAAAACGGTAAGGCCGCCTCGGGTTTCCGCTGCGTTAACAAGCTAGAGCCAGTATTGTGCAAGGCTCGCGAATTGTTCGGACGGAGCGCGACCGTTTCTTTCCAGAGCGCGACCGGATCTTGATACAGCAGGCAACGTTGGTGTGTCCGCCACATGGAACCGGCTACTGCGATGACCAACACCAGAATTAAAACTGTCACCCGCGCCGACGATGACAGCAACGCCTCAACTCGGGGTGTTGCGAAGCAGCAGCGGACGACCAGCAAGACGCCGCCTGAGATCACACACAGCAGCGGCAAGTACATTCGGTGTTCGACTGCAATATCCAGGATCGGAACGAAACTGGATGTCGGAGCAAGATAGACAAAAAATGCGACGATCAAGAATCCTGCAACCCGCCGCCGCCAGACTAGCCAGCACCCCAAGGCCAACACGGCAAGGATCGCAGTTCCAAGGGGAACATAAACCCAGGGGTCCGTCTGCAGTTCCCATCCATAGTCAAAACAGAGTGTCTGTGGCCACAACGACAATCGAAGGTAATGCAAGATCACCTCGGGTTGGGTACACAGGTAATCCCATCCGCTCATGTTCGGAACATTAAAGCCGACCGAGCTGCCGATGGCGTTCCCTGTGGTGGACGAAACCGAAGCGGAGAATAACAGACGTGAGACGATCGGAATAAACCATAAAGCAGGCGACCAAGCCAACAAATGGGCGACAGGACGCCGCCAGCGTGGACGCTGCTGCCATAAATCAGCGCAAAACGTTCGGTCCCAGAGCAATAACAGTAGCGGGAGCATCGCCGCAGGCTCTTTGCTGAATACACCAAGCCAGGCGGACACGCCTAGTAGTGGCAGGGCTCCACGCTTGCCCTGTGCGGCGAGCGAGAACGCAAGCAGCGACAGCAGCGTAAATAAAGCCGCCATCACTTCGAACCGCTGGACGATGTAGATCACCGGTTGAGAGGCGAGTGGATGAACGCCCCACAGCAATGCCAGAACCCAGGCGATCATCAGACGCCCCGTTGCATCGACCCGCTCGGGCCATTGGCAACGCTCTAAACACCAATACGCGAGCCGAAAAACGACCAAAACGGCGACGATGTGGAGGCAAAAGTTAACTAAGTGGTACCACCATACTTCAGCACCGTGCAGTCGGTAATTGATCGCCAGGGTCAGCGCGCCCAAGAGCCGATTTGACCGCAAAATTCCTTCGAGATTACCGTTTTCGGCAAACGCCTGCACGGCCGGATGCTCGGAAATATTGGCATTGTCATCGAAGTGAAACGGGACGACAAAACTCGCCGAGAATGTGTGCCCGACCAAGCCGATCAGAAACAGCAGCGACGCGATGACGATCCTTCGATTGGGCCGCCCATCGGATTTGTCGTCAAGCAATTCAGTTTCGGACGACATGGGAAACAAAA
>JBDNFT010000241.1:0-3752 GCA_041689695.1 Planctomycetaceae bacterium
AACACTCTGATTCAGAAAATCCTGACGTCCGGTGAAGACTTGGCGAAGCCGGATGAAAATGATTCCGATCCAGCGGCACTCTGGCCACGCTACGATGAATTCTGCAAACACTTTAAGTTTCAGAATGGAATGCAGTAATATGATACGAATTTCACGAGTGACACTGGCATTGCTTACAGTCTTCGGCGTTGCATCCGCATCGGCGTCTGACCAAATCCCCGGTGCGCCGCAGAAGAAGCCTATCGCCCTGATAAACGCGACGCTGCATCCGGTCAGCGGACCTTCCATTGAAGACGGCACGCTGATATTCGACAACGGGAAAATTGTCGCGATGGGACATCGCATGAAACCGCCGAAAGGTGCCGATGTGATTGACCTGAAAGAAAAACACGTCTATCCGAGTCTGATCGAATCGTGTTCCAATCTCGGACTGACAGAGATTTCATCAGTACGTGCGACGGTTGATATCTCCGAGTCCGGCTCGCTCAATCCCAATATCAGCGCTCATGTCAGCGTGAATCCTGACAGTGAACTGATTCCGGTCACACGAGCGAACGGTGTGCTGATCGCCGTCAGTGCTCCGTCTGGAGGTCTTGTCAGTGGCAAAGCCAGCGTGATGCAACTTGACGGCTGGACCTATGAAGATATGACCCTGAAATCCGATTGCGCGATGGTCATTCAATGGCCTCGCTCTGCTCCGGCGATTGATCACGGTCCGGTTCCGCCGGCGCATGAACCTCAGCAGGAAAGAGATCGCATTCGCTCCAAAGCTCTGAAAGACCTTCGAGAACTTTTTGAACACACAAGAACCTACATCAAGGCCCGTGAAGCCAATCCTTCCGGGCAGGCTTTCGACAGCCGATTGAACGCCATGATTCCAGTGATTGAAGGCAGGATGCCGCTGTTGATTGCAGCAGATCGCGCCAGCCAGATTCAGGGGGCTGTCGCGTTTGGCGTAGAACAGGGCGTGAAAGTTATTCTGCTTGGCGGTCATGATGCGGAGATGTGTGCTGAACTTCTTCGTCGCTACGATGTGCCTGTCATCATCGACGCGATTCACAAAATTCCGCAACGCGCGCATGAAGATTATGATTCGGCGTACTCACTGCCCGAACGTCTGCGGCAGGCTGGGATCAGGTTTTGCATTTCGACGACTGGCAGATCAGAAACATGGAACACGCGTAACTTGCCCTATCATGCCGCAACCGCCGCTGCTTACGGTCTGCCGCAGGACGAAGCGCTGCGAGCAATTACGCAGTATCCGGCTGAGATTCTGGGTATCGCAGATCGCGTCGGAACACTGGAAGTGGGTAAGGACGCGACAATCTTTGTCAGTGACGGCGATCCATTGCAAACGGAGACTCAAGTCACAGCAGCCTGGATTCAGGGCCGCAAAGTTGACCTGACCTGCCACCACACGCAACTTTACGACAAGTACCAAATTAAGTATCGCCAGTTGAAAGATCGACGATAAGTGATGCTGTCACTAACTGTTCTTCTCACATCACGTTATGATTAGGACGTTGATTTTCGCCTGTCCATGGAACATCGTCATGTCGATCGTCGAGATTCCTGAATCTGCTGATTCCGTTCCGCCACTTCAGCCTGGCGATCGGCTCCATCGCGCGGAGTTTGAACGTCGCTACAACGCGATGCCTGATTGCAAGAAGGCCGAACTGATTGAAGGAGTTGTGTACGTGTCATCAGCCGTTCGTTTGCGCCATGGTCAGAATCATAGCCGACTAATTACATGGATCGGAAACTACGTCGAGTCTACTCCGGGCACAGACTATGCCGACAACGCTACCAATCGACTGGATAACGACAATGAACCTCAACCAGACGTTGGGTTATTTATTGACCCGGCGTGTGGCGGTCAATCGCGAGTCAGCGAGGATGGCTATCTCACTGGATCAATTGAATTTGTCGCAGAAGTGTCAGTCTCAAGTGTATCGCTCGATCGCGGTCCAAAGCTGCGAACATATGAACGTCACGGCGTTCGCGAATACCTGATTTGGCGCGTCGATGACAAGATGCTTGAGTGGTACGTCCTGCGTGACGATGGGTTCCAATTGCAATTGCTGCCCGATGATGGAATCTACCGCAGCGAAGTTTTTCCTGGCTTGTGGCTGAATGCTGCCGCCATGCTGCAGCGTGACGGAAAACTCGTTATGAAAGCATTGAACGACGGTTTAGCCACAGTTGAACACGCGAACTTTGTTAAACAACTCGCAAATCGCCGAACGTCATGACTGATATTTAAGGAACGCTGCATGAAAACACAAGCCGTCATTCTGACATTGATTGCTGTCGTGCTGACGTCAACTGTGAACGCCTCGCAACCGGAATCTGTTTCCAAAGAATTACGCTCGCTGGTGCCGCGTCAGATGTTACCGCTGCTGCACACGCCTGAGATTCATCAGGAACTAAAATTCAGCAAAACACAAGTCGCCGAACTGGAATCGTTTTTCGCGGAGATCGATGGTCCGTGGTTTCAGTGTCGTATTCTGCCGCCGGACAAACAGATCCCGATCCTTGATTCGCTCGATCAACGTGTCCAGAAGTGGCTTGCAGATCATACAACGCAAGAGCAGCGGGAACGGCTGTCACAAATTGAATTGCAGGCTCAAAGTGTTCGAATGTTACTGCGTGAAGATCTCGCAGAACAATTGAAACTGGAATCATCACAGCAGAGTCGCTTTGCGGAGCTGGCGAAAGCCACCACAGCGGCACAGGCCGCGTTGCAAACTGCCCTCAATCAAGGCGAATCCAGTGACGACTTACAATCCAAAGCAACCGCCGCAGCAAAAGCAGAACAGGACTCCGTGAAGAAAGTGTTGAAGGTGGATCAACAAAAACGTCTGGCTCAGTTGCTGGGCGAACCGTTTGAGCTTTCGAAACTGAATCGCATTTATCCGATGGCGCCGGAGTTTGTTCCGGTCAAGAGTTGGGTGAACTCGAAACCATTGACGCTGAAAGAACTGCGAGGCAAAGTTGTGCTGGTTCACTTCTATGCGTTTCAATGTCACAACTGCCACGCAAACTTTGAAATCTATCGGCGCTGGCACGATCAGCTACGCAGCAAAGGCGTTGAAGTTGTCGGCATTCAAACGCCCGAGACTTCACAGGAGCGTGACCCCGCTGCTGTGAAATCTGCGGCTGGTGAACGCAAACTTGAGTTTCCGATTCTGGTTGATTTGGAATCGAAGAACTGGGCCGCATGGGGCAACACAATGTGGCCGACGGTCTATGTCATCGACAAGAACGGATACATTCGACACTGGTGGCAGGGAGAATTGAACTGGAAAGGTGCGACTGCCGACAAGACTATCGAAACCGTCGTCCAGCAATTGCTGGATGAGCGTGTTGGCAGCTAGTTCCGCATCGCTGTCATTGCCTTCAGTTGTTTTCGGTATCGCGAAGCGTCGTACTGCGTCCGCTTGTGATCGATTGTTCCAGCATTGTTTGCAACTTGCCAACGACATCGGGATGCTGCAGATACAGATTATGAGTCTCGCCGGGATCATCCTCCAGATTGTACAACTGGCCGGGGGCGTCCGGGGCGTCATCGTGAAGCTGATACTCCTGCAGCAGTTGGCTATTTGCGTAGTTATTGCCACCAGACGCCTGATGAGCCAGCAGTTTCCACTTGCCGTTTCGAATCGCCAAAAATCGAGAACCGCCGAAGCCCTGCTGCAGGATATACGGACGGATCTGTTTGCCGCCGTCCAGTTGTAGTAGCGCTGGCAGCA
>JBDNFT010000242.1:0-1918 GCA_041689695.1 Planctomycetaceae bacterium
CCTCGATCGCCGCCGCTGAAGACTTCCAGGCAGTTGACGTTGATTTCTGCCTCGCTTATTTATCGACCGTCAGTCGAGAAGAACTCAGCCCGGCTCCGCTTATCACCGGTCAGGATTTGATGGCATTTCACGTGCCCCAAGTGCCGGAGCTTCGAGTCCTCCTTACCACTATTCGGAATGAACAATTGTACGAGATTCTCACGACCCGCACCGCAGCTCTGGAACGACTGCGCGAGCTTGTGAATGCTCGCACGGTGGGATAGGCTTTCACAGGCAAAGCGGGTGTTGCGTTGCGTTTCGTTTATACGGTAGGCGGTTAGGCATGATGCCTTTCACGGCGATCGTTCCCGTTTTCCTTCTGTCCCGAGCTCGAGGGAGAAGGTGGCCGTCGGCCGTCAGGCCGGATGGGGGTTGACTTGGATTCAAATGAAGCTGAAGAACAAATGTGTTAAATCCCCCTCACCCTAGCCCTCTCACCCCGAGGAATATTTGTGAAATTGGAAAATCGTTTGCGGGGGAGAGGGGACAAAAACAAGACACTTACAACCTCATTCCTGACCGAGTGAGGTATAAGAAGACCGACGTCTCCCGGTCCCCATTTCTGATCTATCGTTCCAGGTTCGCTACGAAAGAGTTTTGCAGATGTCCCAGCAGTACATTATGACCATCGAAAACATGACTCGTTTATATGACGAGAAAGCCGTGCTTTCGGACATCTGGCTGGCGTTCTATCCCGGTGCGAAAATTGGTGTGCTCGGCAGCAACGGTTCCGGGAAAAGCACGCTCATGCGGATCATGGCGGGCGAAGATAAAGAATTCATGGGAACTGTGCGCCCTGCCAAGGGAATTCGCATCGGGTATTTCTCTCAGGAGCCGCGTCTGGATCCTGAAAAGACCGTCGGCGAATGTGTCGAAGATGCCGTAGCCGATTCGCGAGCGACACTGGATCGCTTCAATGAGCTGAACATGAAGCTCTGCGAAGACTTGTCGCCGGATGAAATGCAGAAAGTTCTGGATGAACTGGCCGAGGTGCAGGACAAGATCGATCACTGCAATTTGTGGGACCTGGATCGCACGCTGCAAATCGCCGCAGATGCGATGATGCTTCCTGCCGCAGATGCGAAAGTTGCGGTCCTGTCGGGTGGCGAAAAACGCCGCGTCGCGCTCTGCCAGTTGCTGCTGATGAATCCTGATCTTCTGTTACTGGACGAACCTACCAACCATCTGGATGCATCGTCAGTACAATGGCTTGAGCAATTCCTGAAGAACTTCGCAGGGACCGTCGTTGCGGTGACGCACGATCGATATTTCCTGGACAACGTCGCTGGGTGGATTTTGGAATGCGATCGAAGCCGCTGTATTCCGTATGAAGGCAACTACACATCGTGGCTGGAACAGAAACGCAAACGTCTGGAACAGGAGGAGCGTGGCGAAACTCGTTTCCAGCGAAACTTGAAGCGAGAACTTGAATGGGTGCGCATGTCTCCCAAGGCGCGAGCCAGCAAGAATAAGGCGCGTCTGGAACGCTACAACGAAATGGCGGCGCAGAAGTTCGACGAACGTGACGAAGCCGCTCAGATTCAGATTCCAACGTCACGTAAGCTTGGCCAACTCGTGGTGAAGGCCGAAAATCTGAAGAAGAGTTACGGCGATCGTGTTCTGTTCGACAACCTGAGTTTTGATCTTCCGCCTGGTGGCATCGTGGGTGTGATCGGACCGAACGGTGCGGGCAAAACGACTTTGTTTCGTATGATTATGGGGCTGGAAGAACCGGATTCCGGCACGCTGCGACTTGGAGAAACCGTCCAGGCATCGTACGTCGATCAGTCGCGCGATGAATTGGCGGCCAATAAGAGTGTCTACCAGGAAATTTCGGGTGGCCACGATATTCTGGAAGTCGGATCATCCACGATTCACG
>JBDNFT010000243.1:0-4039 GCA_041689695.1 Planctomycetaceae bacterium
GGCGATACTCGGCGATGCCGATGAGTGAGTCCGGATCTCGCTGATTTAAGTCCATGATTTGTCTCCCTTCAATACCAGTTCAAGTTGTGCGGCTTTACTGTTCCAGCTTTCCTGCTGTAGACGATTTCTTGCGGAGCCTTGTGACGCCGGTATGCCTGTTGATATTCGTTCGCGGACGAGACGGCTGAATTGTTCGGATGTCTTCGCAACGTCCAGACAATCCTCCCATGCATCAGTCGATGGCAATCGATTAACGACGACTGGCTTTCCAGTCGCCAGATATTCCTTGAGCTTCAACGGCTGCATGGCTCGCGTGACGGGCAAGTCTGCGTATGGCATCACAAGCACGTCAGCTTGTTGGGCAATGGCGGGAAGTGCAGTGAGCGGTTGTGCGGGAAGTGTTTTTACGTTGGGCAGCGCGAGGATCACGGGGTCTGGATCTTGCTGAGGGCCAATGAGTGTAATCGTGCCGCTGGTCATGTCTTTGGACAACTGCAGCAACGAAGGGGAATCCATGCGTCGGTCGATGACGCCCCAGAAGACAATGTTCGGAGCGCAGGCTGGGAAGCCCGTCCTACGTACATCGCAACCAGCATTCCAAAACTCTACATCCACGCCATGCGTTAGCAGCGACGATGATCGACCCTCATCGGCAATCATCTTCTGCAATGTCTCGCTCACGGCAACCAATGAGTCCGCTCGGCGAATCATCGCACGATCCATCGTCCGCAGCGTATCGCCATCCAGCCCGGGCCACTGCGAAAAATCATCGACGCAGTAATACACCCAACGATCCACCGCCAATGCATCGGGAAGATCGGCCGTGATTGGCAACGTCGTCAGCCCGACCACCGGTTGTGGCAGTTCTGAAATCAGTGCTGTCAATTGTTTCGATAGCAGCCAGCGATTCAGTTTTCGGTCTCGCCCGCTTCCAAACCACGGCCACATCTTGGGATTCAAAACCTGCAGATTGTCGTGCATTTGAACGCGAGATTCCGCTGCTTCGGTTTGTTTTTGATGCGATCCGTTCGATAGCCTGGAGCTGCCCCACTGTCGCAGTTTTTCCGTTACGCGATTTAATGTCTGCAGATCAAAACGCGGCGCGCGAGTTCCGATCGTGTTGACCCACAAAACCGGATAACGATCTAACAGGTTTCGCACCAGATGCTGGCACGACGAAGGATGTCGCCCCCAGTCGTCGGAAAATACCAGCAACGAACCAACGGCGGGTTCGCTTGCGGTCGATCGCTGTGGACATTCGCCAATCATGAGCCATCTCCACGATGTGCCACCAGCATCGATCTCATATCGATTTGCTTGCCAAAAATGCTGCGTCGCTCTCGTCGACCCAAAACGTCGCGGTAGACATCGCGATACGAGTCCAGCATGCCGTCGAGCGAAAACTTTTCCCAAGCGCGTTTTGCGGCGACATCGGCCATTTGGTTTCGAAGTTCCGGACTGCGGTAAAGTTCAATCAACGACTCTGCGAGCGAAGCGTCGTCACCGGATGGAGCCAGAAACCCCGTCACACCGTGTTCAACAAGTTCCGGAAGACCACCGACGGCTGTGGAAACCACCGGTCGTCGCGCGGCCATGGCTTCAATGACGGTGAGTGGAATGCCTTCGCTGATGCTGGACATCAGGAACACGTCTGCGGCCGCCAACAGATCAGCAATGTCTTTGCGTGTACCAGCCAGCGTGACGCATTCTTCGAGACCACGTTTGCGAATCGTCTCTTCAATCGCCGCACGTTCATCACCGTCGCCGGCCAGCAGAAGTCGCAGTCCCGGAATCTGTTTTCGAGCCGCATCAACGGCTCGCAACGCTGTCTGATGATCTTTCAGTGAATGCAGCCGCGCGACGAGCACCGCGACGAAATCCGTCGCCGCGAATTTGAATTCACTGCGAATGCGTGTACGAGCCCGGAGTTTCGGTTTTCCCAGCGATGCCAGATCGACACCGTTGTAGATAACTTCGACACGAGATTCCGGCAGACCTTCATTGTCAATCAACGCCTGTCTGACGGCATCGCCGCAGCCGAAAAGTCGATCACAACTACGCAGCATCAGTCGATTGACGACCGATCGTTTGCGACTTGGATGATCGGGAAAATGGCGTCCATGTTCAGTGAATACAACCGGCCGAGTTCCAAAAAGTCCACGGCTGAGCATGGCTTGAAAGAACGGCGTGTATTGATGAGCGTGCAGAATCTCCGCACCTTCTTCGTCAGCGAATTTCCTCAAACGCTTTGCACAGCCACGATCAATGCCCGGATGTCGATGCAGATGTTTGACCGTGAAACCGTCTTGCTGCAGGCGTTCGCCGATTTCGCCGATCTCATCCAACACAGCCACGACGCAGCGAAATTCATCGTTCAGTGAACGTAACATTTTATCGACCAGCAGTTCCGCTCCGCCAACACCCAGCGCGTGAATGACATGGCAGACCGTTGGACGATCGTCGATAGGAGTGATGCGAAGATGTGTGGGTGTAGCCTGGATCATGATGATTGTTCTTTGAATTTTTATTAGGGTGTGTGCAGCGATAGCGGAACACACCATTTTCTAGTGCTCTCCCATTGGTGCGTTGCGCTCCGCTTCACGCACCCTGCGAAAGCTACAACTGTCTCCGCAGCGCTGCTGCCGTTGCGACTATTCGCAAGGGATTCAACGCCTTCGCACCGGCGACCAAAAGTCGTCTCGGTGATTTGATCAACTTCTTTATCCGTTGTTTCTGTGGCACGAACATTGACCATGAGCCAAAGTCATACTTCGCCTGACATGCGGGAATCAACGTCGGTGTACACGTGCGATGAAACACCTCGCGATGACCTTCCGTCATCAGGATCGACAAACATCGAGCCGTCAGTCGCGCATCGCCGCACGCGGCCATGTCGTTCCACGCCGCTTCGTTGATTAGGTTCGCCTTGTCATGCATCGCAGCAGCGAACGTCGCGTCGTCTTCACACGATGCCGCGATTCGCAGCACATTCGCCTTGCGAAAATCCTGAGCCGCCCACGCTTCAGTCGGGTACTGCAATTCTTCTGGTTTATCCAGCGTGCGACGTTCATTCGCCGCCATCCAGCGACCGTAAGTCTGCATCACATCGCGCGAATAGGTGTACATCGCGTCAAACTGTTCCGCGTCGCGTTTGGCCAGCAGGTAACGTCCCAGCGAATTCAAAAACACGGTGTAGGACCAATGACCTTCCGCGTCGAGTAGATGTAACTCATCCGGATTCTGCGACGGATGCACGCAGCGGCGAATGAGTTCTTCCAGCTTGTTTAGATATTTCGATTCACCAGTCAGAATCCAACCGTCGAGCAATGCGTTGATGGAGTTCCCGGCACCGCGACCTGGTCCGTGAAAATCTTCGAACACAGTTGCCGATGCCGCTCCAGTGGGTCCGTTGTCGAACAAACCGAAGACCGTGTTTCGACCATCATCCATGCCGATGACCCAATCAGCCAGTGACAACACTGTTTCGCGAGCCTCAGGGTTTCCAGTCAGAAAATGGTAGTTCAGCAGACCGGTCGTGTAATTATGTTCGCAGCTTGGACCACCACCGTACGCCTGGCCAGCCTTTTGGTTGTGCCTCGAATAGGTACGATGCGAACATGAGCGTGCATCGACATAGTGATCAGTGTGCCAGAACAAACCGCCATTGAATGCAGCTCGATCTTCCGTCGTGTGATAAATGTCGATGTCCATCACATGGCGAGCCAGCGGGTCGAACAGATCGAACCACTTGAGATCGCCAGTTGCGGCCAATTGCAGAATGCCACCAAAGATCATGTCGAACTGATTGTTGTAGTGCGAGACAATCGTGTTCGTGCCGACGAAGTGAGTTTGTTCGTGATCGGCTGGCACGTCGCCAAAATTTCGCCAGCCGTATTCGTCGATCGCATCACGGCGCGCGGCGAGGCTGAACTTGCCGGACGTTGCATCGTTGAGGTACTCGGCGAATCGTGATGCACTGCCGTAGGACGGAACTCCGGTCCCGTCCTGATCTGCTTGTGTCTGGACGGGTCTGGAGACC
>JBDNFT010000244.1:0-2388 GCA_041689695.1 Planctomycetaceae bacterium
GGGGCAGTGTGTTCCGAGGCTGGAGCCTCGGAACAAGTACGCCGTCCTACGTCACTTCGCATTTATCTGTGCTTTGCTCATGCCTGCGTTGGCAGCCGCCCAGGAAAAACCAGCCGTCCGCATGCGCATGGAGTTGGTGTCCATTCGTAATCGATCGTCAGGGCCGCTGCCGGTTTATATCAAACTCGAATACAACGACCCGCAGATTATTACGGGCGATCTGGAGCTGCAAATCTATGATGCTGTCGATGTGATCTCACGTGATGATTTGATGGCGTCTCTTCGATACGAAGACATCACGCTCGCTGGCCGTGACTATGAATTCAACATCGTATTGCCGCCGCTGAAGACTGCGGTGACTCAGAATTGGGCGGTCGTGGCAACATTTGTCACTGAGAACGAACGAATCAAACTGACGTCAATTCCAAACAAAATCGGCAGCGCGGAGCCGTTTGATTTATTGACCACAAGTCCGATGGAACGTGGAGTACTGTTATGCTCGTGCTTCAAAGACTCGCGGCGTCAAAGCGGTTCCAGGTATCGGCAGTTTTTGGAATCCGCGTTGTCGCTGGACAATTACAATCCGATCTATGCGAAACTGGAAGCGGAGAACGAGCAAGCGACATCACTACAACTTTCTGGTGCTCAGAAATTGGAAATGATTGGCCGGACGATCATCCATTTTGCAGGACAATGGTCGTCGAAAGATTTGCCACAGGATCCGCTGTCGTACTGTGCATTTGACGTTGTGCTGCTGTCCGATGAAGCACTCTCGGCGTTGCAAAAAGAACAACTCGACGGTCTGCTGGCATGGGTCAAAGCTGGTGGCAGTGTCTGCATCGTGCCTGATGCTCCGATGAAGCCGATGCAGTTGGAGTTCCTGCGAAAGCTCTTCGAACAAGCTACGGAAAGTGCGGTAAATCTAGCACTGGATACCGAAGGGCGATTGCTGATCGACAGCGACGAAACTTCCCCGATTCTGATGAACCACTGCGGTCTTGGTCGAGCTGTGCTGCTGCCAACGGTGGACGACTTTGCGACTCGATTCACAAAAGAAACCTTCGGTCCGGTCGTCGCGTTCCTCTGGAAAGTTCGCAAAGATCAGTCAGTCTGGAACGGCGAAAACTGGAAGCCTGCTGATCTGGTCGCTCAACTGAAACAGCAAGGTGTCGATGCCGGGCAGGATGAAGAAGGCATCTTCATCGGGGATCAGCAAAAACAGTACTACCAGTACAGAGGCTTCCGAGAGAAAGACGGTAAGTTCTATCTGGACTACAATCAGATGAAGTCGCAGTTTGGGATCAATGAGCGCCTCGGCCCTCAGGCTGAACCGTTGCTTGCGGTTGCGGAGCAGGCATTGCTGCCATCGGATGTCGAGATGGTGCCCACATGGATCATTGGAACAATCCTCATGGGCTACGTGGTGGCGATTGGTCCGGGGGATTATTTTCTACTGGGCTGGCTGCGGCTGCGGAAATACACGTGGGTGCTGTTTCCGGTGATCACGGGCGTTTTCACTTTGCTGACAGTGATGGTTGCCAATGCCTACATGGGCAGCGAAGACACCGGTGGAAAACTGGTGATCACAGATCTTGTTGGTAATGGAATTCCCGTGCGGCAGACCACGTTGGAAACTCTGTACTACAGCGCTCAGGCGAATGTGGAAAATGAACATAAGGGCGAGTTGGTTGTGCATTCCGAAGACAACTTCAGCAACCTGGACCATTACAACCAATACAACCGCCAGCCGCAGGCTCAGGATTCGCCACTCAGCTACAGCGGGCATTTTCCGCAGAACTACAGAGTCAAGCATCGCGTGCAGCAATGGTCGCCAGTGTCACTTCGAACGCTGTCGCTGGATCCTCAAAAATCTCTGGTTCCGGCGATCGATTGGGATGATGCGTCGCTGGTGACGACAACAGAAGGCAACATCAAACTGCGGACGACGCTGAATCGGTATGCTGCGGAATTAAAAAGCAAATCGCCAACACCAAATCAGTTTCAGTGTCATGCAACCATCTATCATGAAAATGAGACAATATCACTTGTCGGCATACTGTTCAGCCCACAACATCAGCAGCAAAACGTTGCTCGCGGCTATCCCCCTTCGCAATCGTACTCTCAAGATCAGGGCGGGGCGGTCGTCGCGATGCTTGGCAGTATTCCTACGGTCAAAAATTCCAGCGATAGCTTCTTCGGTGTTGTCAGCCAGGTGGCCCCGGAAGGTGCAGGTTCGCTGGAAGATCTTGCGTTCCTTGATAGTTCCGATCCGTCTCAATGGGCGTTGGTGATTGTGGAACAACAGGGCGAGAATTTCCAGGTGTTCAGGAAGTTGTATGTGGTGAAGTGAATCGATGTATGTAGGACGGGTCTCCAGACCCGTCCTGA
>JBDNFT010000245.1:0-2018 GCA_041689695.1 Planctomycetaceae bacterium
CGTGACCGCGATATTGCCAGCCCATGCGAAAAATGGACAGCGAATTGATGTGTCTGTCTCCGCATTCGACAACGCAAGAAGTCTCACCGGCGGCATTCTGGTGTCCACAGAACTCTACGGACCCGATGGTGAAGTTTACGCGATTGCCCAGGGTCCTATATCGCTTAACGGCGGAGATTTTGGAGGTAACGCGGCGAACGTCATCAAGAACCATCCCACAAGCGGACGCATTCCGATGGGGGCCACGGTCGAAGAAGAAGTGGCATGCACGGTCTTCGATCGAGGGGTGTTTCAGTTGCTGTTGCGACAGCCTCATTATCTCACAGCCATGCACATTGCAGAAGCCATCAATCTCTATTCGCCTGGTTCGGCGATCGTGCGTGATCCTGCCACTGTAGCTGTTCGACTTCCTGCTTCAGCGGTCGGCGACGCCTTTCGATTTGTCGCCGAGTGCCAGGAACTCTCGGTCTCTCCCGGTTCGTTTGCACGAGTCGTGATCAACGAACGTACAGGGACGATTGTCATCGGCAGTGATGTGAAACTGTCTCAGGTGGCGATTACTCACGGCAATCTGATTGTCAGTACCGTCGAGAATGCACAGGTGTCGCAACCAGGCCCGTTTAGTCCGGGAGAAACGAAAGTTGTTGATCGCACAACAGTGGACGTTACGGAACAGCCCAGCGTGATCAACGTGATTGATCAGAACGTGACTGTTGGCGACCTTGCAGCCTCGTTAAACGCTCTTGGCGTCAGCCCACGCGATCTGAGTTCCATTTTTCAAATGCTGAAAGAATCCGGCGCGCTGCATGCAGAATTGGAATTGAAGTAGCTGGGACAGTCGCAAATGTCCTTTCTCCCCCGAGGTCGGGGGAGAAGGTGGCCGACAGGCCGGATAGGAGGTTGGCTGGTTTGTTAAGCACCCACGCACAAGTTATCGAGCATAATTCGTTTAACGGCGAGCCGTAGGTGTCGGCGAATTACAGGTACAGGGGTGTTTTTTGGCCCCACCGGCCCTGTGCCAGTGAACCGCAGGTTTGGAAACTAAGCATTGACAACTGTGATGAACATGAGAATTCCCCCTCACCCGTCGCTCTCCCCTCCAGGTGAGTTTGGGAAGTTGGCAAATCGAATGCGGGGGGCGAGGGGACAGTCGCAAGAATGTTTACGCCTCATTTCCCATCGAGATTTCTAACCGAGTGACCTCGGAACTTCCACAACTTCCGTCCGACGAACGACACTCCTTCGCCATCAACATCGCTGGATCTGCCCACATGAACATCAGCACAAACCCGACTTCGGCATCAGCTCCACTGGATGCAGAAACCACAAACATTACTCAACAGGAACTCACCCAAGCCGGATCTCAAAAATCCGCCAAGGTCCAGAAAGCAATCAAGGATTTTGAGGGCGTGTTTCTGTCGATGATGATTAAAGAACTGCGGCAAACAGACTCCGAAGACGGGGGCCTGTTTCCGGGCGACGCCAGCGATACATTCGGCGGTATGTTCGACACGTTTATGGGCCAGGAACTGGCGGCCGGACGCGGTGTCGGTATGGAATCATTGTTCCAGTCTTCGCATGTCATCAACCAGCTTGAAGGCGGAAAAAAGACGAATAGCTCGCTCAACGGATTAGTAAACGCTTCTGTGATAGATCGCACCAAAGCCATTGAAGGATACCGAAATGAACAACTCCGCACCGGTGCCCTCGCACTTCCTTGAACCTGCACATCTTCGTGACCTGCTGCGGCATGTTGATGCGGAAGAAATTGCGCTCTGCAACGTCATACGCATGCTTAAGGAAGTTCCCGCCATGTCACAGTCTGCTGACGAAGGACAACGGCGAGACATACGGTTGCGAATTGAACAATCCGTAAAGCACGCTTCACTGCTTTCTCAAAATCGTATCCGTATCACGAATGCACTGGCCGAATACCTGTCGATGCCAGTTTCGAATGTCAGCTTTTCGGCACTGCTGCCTTATGCATCTCCGGCAGCAGCACAATTGATTGTCTCCGC
>JBDNFT010000246.1:0-7330 GCA_041689695.1 Planctomycetaceae bacterium
ACGGAAATGCGTTTTTATCCACTATGGCTGGCGGCGTGTGCATGGCTCTGCGTCGCGTTGGATGTTGAAGGGCTGCAGAAAACATGGCAGCTTCGATTGTCGAACGTCGTGGCTCTGCTGATGGCTGCTATTATTACAACCACGCATTACTTTGGCATTCTGACGCTCGGGCTGATCTGCGGCGGTGCATTGCTGGCACCAAATCTCACCAAAGGCAGGCTCAGGATGATTTTCGTCACCGGGCTGACTGGCGGAGTCTGCCTCGTTGCTTGTCTTCCATTCCTGATCGTTCAACGCTCCGCACTTTCACAGGCGACATGGGTCTCACCTGCGACAGTGGCCGACAGCATCGGATTTTTGACAGCACTCTTTCCCTTGCTCCCGGTGATTGTATGTGGGATGGCATTCGTGCTGTCGGCCGCATTGAACAAGTCACAGGATTTGGGTCAAAGCTCGATAACCCATGACGCCCGGCAACTCGCCCCGTGCATGCTGTTGTCGCTGATGCCGCTTGTGATTATGCTGCTGTCATGGACGATTCAGCCGGCTTTGGTAACAAGATACGCTGTGACGGGCCTGCTTGGATTCGGGCCGATTTTTGCTGTTTTGTTATCGCGATGTGGACAACGCGGTCAGGTTATTCTGGTGATGATCAGTGGAGTTATCTTCATGCAGGCTGTTGCCTTCTGCCGTGATCAATGGCATGAGATCGACGAAGCACGCGATGCATTTGTGGTACAGCTGAAGGATCTTCCGAGTGACGTACCGATCATCTTTGAAGACCGAACGGTATCGATGCCGGTCCTGCACTCGCACCCGGAATTGCAGTCTCGGTGTTCGCTGATCGATTTCACCGACGATCAGCTCACCGGTGATTCGCGACTTCGCAGCGTCCAGCGTGACGTCGGACGTCGTATCGAAAAATGGTATCCCGAATACAAAATGAAATCGTTGAATTCCCTTCGCAAGGAATCAGCGTTTTATGTCATCCCGTACGAAGATTCCAAGTCGGTCGAACTACGCTGGCCGACGGAATACTCAAAAACACAAATCTTGCCGACGATCATTCGCTACGACCGAATGGGGAGTGATTCCTCCGGGAAGTAAATCGCGATCGGAGGGCTGACGCCTAATGGTAAGCACCCACGCACAAGTTATCGAGCAGAATTCGTTTAATGGCGAGCGGTAGGCGTAAGCGAATTACAAGTACACGGGCGCCTTTTCGGCCCCACTGGCCCTGTGCCAGTGAACCGCAGGTTTGGAAACTAAGCATCTGTCCCGACTGGCTTTACGCCGGTGGAACAGAGGTTTGACAACTGCTATGAACGACAACTGTTATGAACGACAACTGTTATGAACGACAACTGTTATGAACGACAACTGTTATGAACGACAACTGTTATGAACGACAACTGTTATGAACGACAACTGCGATGAACGACAACGCACAGCCTCTTTTTCGTTCGCGGCAATTGAACTTCGCTTCTTGTGATGACAGGACGATTATGATGACAGGACGATAAGAAACACAAATGGCGATTCATCGTCCTGTCATCAATCGTCCTGTCATACGTTGATAAAGAGACCGTTTGAATCAATGATCGGTGCCACCTTAAGCACCAGCGGTTACCTCGCTAAAATGCGGGGCGTTGCTCACGCGGTTAAATGATGAAACTTCTGCATGGGTGCTTACTGGTCTTGGTGACAAGATTTTTTACGGGACAACATTTCTAATCCGGGAGGGCAAAGCTCCTGCTCAGCCGAGAGCCGAGAGAAGCATTGGACATCGAATGGCAAAGTGGCTCAAGAACAGTGCCGAAATAACATTGCGAAAAGTACGTCAGGCTTTCCAGCCTGACATGAAGCAAAACAAGTCAGCCTGGAAAGGCTGACGTACTTTTGCTTTGGGACTATTCCTTAGGACGATCTTTGGCCGTGAATTGAAGTCTCGACCAACTGCAGAATTTGTTCAGCAACATGCTGCTTTGTGCCTTTGTAGGCCGCGATCGTTTCAGCGTCAGGTGACAGGATCTCAACGGAGTTCGTGAGCGAGCCGATCGCTGATGTATCATTCAAAACGATGCAGTCGCAGTTCTTCATGCGAAGTTTTCGCATGGCGTTGTTACGAGGATCCTGAGACTCCAATGCAAAACCGACAATCCAGCGGTGCCCTTTTTGGCTGCCAAGTTCTGCAAATACGTCGGAGGTTTCCACGAGTTCCAGTACCATCGGCTGATCGGTCTTCGTGATTTTCCCAGTGATGCGTGATTTGGGCCGATAGTCGCAGACGGCTGCAGTTGCAATGACTCCATCGCACCCCGGGAAAAGTTCCAGACATCGCTGACGAAGCTGATCTGTGGTTTCGTGTCGATGAACTTCGCAGCCTTCCGGTGCTGATTGTTCAACAGGGCCCGTGACAAGCACAACTTCATGTCCGCCAGCAATTGCAGCGGTCGCCAGGGAGTACCCCATGCGTCCGTTGCTGGCGTTGGAAAGAAATCGCACGTCGTCGATGTATTCGCGGGTTGGTCTGGCGGTAATCAGAATTCTCATCATGCAACTTCGCCGGCCAGCACGGCTTGCATTTCCAGCAGAATTCGTCCGGGATCGGCCATGCGGCCTGACCCAACCTGACCGCAACTTAGCCAGCCTTCCTCCGGACCGACGATGTGGTAACCATCTTCATTCAACTGTGCGACATTGCGTTGCAGAGCTGGCTTTGCCCACATGTCGCAGTTCGTAGCTGGTGCGATGATGGCCGGTGCTGTTGAAACCAGCATCGTGGTGCTGAACAAATCAGCGGCCATACCGTGCGCGAGTCTGGCGATCGTCTGTGCTGTTGTCGGTGCGATGACAACCATCTGGGCTCGCCGAGCCAGCCCGATGTGTTCGCTTGCTTTTCTCATAAGTCCACGTCATTAGGCGGAGAGGATGAGGGGGAAATTTATTATTCGATCTTCAGCTTCGTTTGATAATAAACCGCTCATCCGGCCTACGGCCGACTCTCCCCCGCTCTCGGGGCAGAAGGGACATGACAACGATAGCCGTTGAGGGCATCATTCCTGATCTCGGATGGTATAAGCACCGATCAAGGATTGAAAAACAGGGCACCTATCTACCCCACACTCCGAAGCATGTTCAGATTGAGCGCTCACGGACAGGCTGCAGCGTTTTCGCGCGCTTCCGTCCCATCCACACAAGCCCGGCTCCCGCACCACTGATCAACAATGAAGCCATCAAAAACCATGTCGGCAGAGATGTTTCGTTTTCAACATTCAGGTTCAGCCCGATGGCCTGCAGTACGGGGTCCAGTTCTTTCAGCGATAGTAACAATCCATTGCTGATTGCGTGCATCACAATACCGGGAAAGATGCTGCCGCTGGACAGCCGAATGCCGCACAATACCAGACCAAGCAGAAAAGTCGCGGGGAAACGTTCCAGCGTCAGCGACTGATCCACAACCACATGAAACGCAGCGAACACAAACGTGCTGATCAACATCGGCCTTAGCCACAGGTTCGCACGTTTTTGAATTGTATTGATCAGGAAGCCCCGGAAAAATAATTCTTCGCAAATCGCCGGAACTAACGCTAACGTGACAATTCGAATCAGGTACGGTGTTTCAGATGTCAGACGTTCGGCCAATTCTTTCAATTTTGAATTGTTCAGCATTTCCAGCCACTGCAACGGGCCTTTAGAAAACATCAGCACCTGATAAGCCAACGTCCACATCGTGCATCCCAACAGGAGGGCACCAATTAGTGTCGCCACATGAAATCTATGCAAGGCAAAAACCTGCACAACGGACGCGCGAATCCATTTAGTGATCGCTACCGGAAAAACCGCAAACAAAATTGTTGTCAGGCAGCCGGATAGAATCAATTGCCCAGACAAATTGTCGATCGGCACAACCCGGCTGCGCAGGCCGGAAAGCACGATGAACAACGGTATCAGCAAAATCAGCCAGCCGACTCCAATTGACGTCGGGATGCTTTCACGGGTTTCTGTTGGTCGTTTCGCCCATGCTGAAACTCCTGCGGAACTTCCAAACAGCACGGTGTCGTGACCAAAGACATTCGCGGCGACTCGCAAAGCCAAAATCGTATACACCAGGGTCGATAGCAAAGTCACCGCATAAAGGTGTAACGCGGCCGTCCCTTGAAATAATTCGCGACCGAGCAGCACGATATTCACCAGCGGCAGGACGGCGAGTCCAAGCGTCAGATTGACACCCGGCATCAGACTTAAAATCCCCGGTGCGAGCGATACCAGCATCAGCGGAATCAGCCATGCCTGGGCTTCGCGAAAACTGCGAGCGAAGCTGGTGATGGAAAGCAGCACGGCAGAAAAGAATGATGCAAAAACCACAAGCAGAATCAGAACGGAAAAGAACATTTGGAATGTGGCACCGTCCGCCAACAGCACACGATCAAAACCGGTTGCGTAGAGTGTCAGAAGCATTGCGACAAGATTGATCACCGCCGTCAGGACTGCGACCGTCAAGACGGCAATGAACTTCCCGGTCAACAATTGAGCTCGGGAAACAGGGGCTGCCATCAACATTTCCAATGTCCCGCGTTCACGTTCGCCGGCGGTCAGGTCGATCGCCGGATAGACCGCACCTGTCATCGTCATTAAGACCAGCATCAATGGGATGAATGCTCCCAGAGGTGAAGATTGCGGTGCGTCGTTCGCCAGTCGCAGTTTGGAAATCGTAGGCAGCACCGCTGAACCAAACTGAGTGTTGTCGAGCAGTTTTCGCAGTTCGCGATCGCGAAAAGCCAGTACACGTTTTTCAACTTCCACCGCTGCTTGCTGGCTGAATGCATCGCCTTGTCGGCTAATGATTTGAAAATCGGACGGCTGCACAACTCCCGTGGCGTCATCTCTGACTGCAATGGTCTGTCGAACGCCCACATCCGCTTCTCCGGCCTGTAGAAACTCCTCCATAAATTCACGCTTCACCGGTTGTTCGTAGCGTTGAAGTCGTATTGGCCGAACATTTCCTTCATCACTATTCGTCAATGCGCCGATGGCGGATCCTGTTTCAGAGCCTGTCAATGACGTCGCGACGTCCTGCAGCGAGGCGGGACTGTTTTTTTCTTCCGACTTTATTTTGTCATCACCACTCGGCTTCGTACGGCCTTTTAATGTAGTCCCGTTTGATTCAGGGAGTTCCAGCATGGCATCAGCGGCGACTTCCGGAAGACTGCCATCGAACACGACTAACGCCGGCGGAGAATTCGGATCGAAGCGATTGATGGCGAACTTCTGGACCACTGACCCCAGTAACGGATAAACAATCAGAGGCATAACGATCAGCGTGACCAACGTGCGGCGATCTCGCAGCGATTCACGCAATTCCTTCCGCGATAGTCTGAGCACACGCATGATGGGTGATCGAGTCTTCGCCGTTTTCGAACGACTATCATTGGTCAATCCGCTCACACAGACCTGCCTTCATGTTTTGGAGCTGTCGTTACCAGTTGCGGCTGCATGGCTTCTTCCGTCGTCGCATCGTTCCGCTCCATCAGATCCAGAAACATGTCGGTGATGGATTCAAGTCCCGAGCTTTTTCGCAGCTCCGCCAGCGAACCCTGCAGTTGCAGGCGGCCTCGAAACATGAGACCAAAGCGGTCACACAAGCGTTGAGCTTCCTCAAGCCGATGCGTACAGAAAATCACCGCCTTGCCCAACTGCTTCAACTGCGCAGTAAAATCGAAGATGCGTTTTGAGCCAACAATATCCAGACCGCGAGTCGGCTCATCCATCAGCACAACCGGCGGATCGTGCATCAGCGATCGAGCCAGATTGACTCGCTGCTGCTGCCCGGTGCTCAGACCTGCACACGGGCGATCCACGAAGCTCTGCAGATCAAACAATTTCGTCAGTTCATCAACGCGTCGTATTGCGTCATCTGTGGAAACGTCGTACAGATCCGCGAAGTAGTGCATCAGTTCACGCGGCGATAACCACTGATACAAACCCGCGCTCGCCGAAACCAGTGCGACACTGCGTTTGACTTCTTCTGGATGTTCGGCCACATCAATGCCCGCGACAATCGCCTTTCCAGACGTTGGTTTCATCAGGCCCAGAATCATTCGCAATGTCGTTGTTTTTCCAGCACCGTTCGCGCCGAGCAGCCCGAAGACTTCGCCACCCGCAACTGTCAGCGACAATCCATTGACGGCATGCACCGTGCCGACGGGAGTTACAAACGTTTTATGAAGATTGACAGCTTCAATGAGATTCGGCATGGTTTTGCAATTTGTCTCTGCAGTATCCTGAATATCACAATCCAGATGGACATTCTGGATACGGAGATTAACCTGCTAAACGTCGAAACTTTCGCCGAACTTTGGAATCATCGGCGGAAGATCGGAACACTCTGCCGTCAGCTTTGCTAAAGCCTCCAACCCTTTTTCTTCGCCGTGGACCAGAAAGACCTGCCCCGCTCCGCCTTTTTTCAGGAGTTCTCCGAACCACCACTGGAAGTCATTTGCATCTGCATGCGCGGACAGGCCGTTGACAATTTCTACGTGAGCTTTCAAAGGATAACGACGTCCCAGAATATTCAGTTCTGGCCGTCGATCGACAATAAGCCGCCCAAGTGTATGTTCTGCCTGAAATCCAATGATCAAAATGGTATTGGCTTCATCCGAGACTGCATTTTTCAAGTGGTGCACGACGCGACCGTTTTCGCACATACCACCCGCTGCGATCACAACGAATGGACCTTTGCGTCGATTTAATGCGATGCTTTCGTCCTGTGATCGGACGTATGTCAGACCTTCGAAATCGAAGACGTCATCGTCGTGTTTGAGGGTGTCACGGACATCATCGTCCATATCTTCTGAGTGCGTTCTATGGACCTCTGTTAACCTTGTTGCCAGTGGGCTGTCTACAAACACGGGCACGCGACACATCGCGTCTTCGTTGCGAAGTTCATTCAGCAGGTACACCAGCATCTGCGTTCGACCTAGACTAAACGCCGGCACGATCACTTTGCCCTGTCGCCGCGAAGCTTCACAAATGACTCGTCGCAACTCTGCTTTGACGTCACCGGAGTCGGGATGCAACCTATTGCCGTATGTTGATTCCGAAATCAGCACATCGCAGCGTTCCATTGTTTCAGGATCGTTCAGAATAGGTTGATTGCGCCGCCCAAGATCTCCCGTAAATACGACACGCTTCACTTCGCCATCGTCCTCCAGTTCCAGCTCAACAATCGCGGCCCCGAGGATATGACCGGCGTGATGAAGTCGCACTCGAACACCTGGATAAACTTCCCGCCATTGATGAAACTTGATGGGTTCCATTTGCTTCGACA
>JBDNFT010000247.1:0-5476 GCA_041689695.1 Planctomycetaceae bacterium
TATGGAAGTCAAACGCCTGGTGGACGAAGCCTATCGCACGGCATTCGATACCCTGACGTCTCAACGGACGACACTGGAAAAGATCACAGCCGATCTGATTGAAATGGAGACGATGTCGGCTGAGCACATGCACAAGATTATCGATGCCAACCGCAAAGGACCGAAACTGATGGCTGGCGTTGGAACGATCGCGGCGGAACCTGCGACGGTGGATCAGAAAGTGGAATTAGACGTGACGTCTCTTCCGGCACCGGGACTGGAAGCGGCGGAAGGATAAGTGTTCTATTCACGTCGAGTTTACAAGTAGCGAAAGTCGTCAAGACTTTCGGAGGCACCAGGAACTGCCGAAAGTCTTGACGACTTCCGCTACGATCTCAATTGGTAAACTCTATGCTGACCTCGCGGGCTGAAACAATTTTATGTTCTATGTGCATATCCTCTGGATGTTTATCAGAAACTCGCTCATCCGTGAGATGATGTTTCCGGCGAACTTCATCATTCAGGTTGTCACGCGACTTTTCTGGTTCGTCGCTCGCGTGGCACTGTTTGTCATGATCTATAAGGAAGTCGATCACATTCAAGGATGGTCGCAGCATCAGTATTTCGCCTTCATGTCGACCGGGATGCTGATCAACGCGATTGTCGAAGCGTTCTTCATGCCGAACTGTGCGGCATTTTGTGACAACATTCGCACGGGTAAACTGGACTTCGCACTGACCAGGCCCGTCGATTCGCAATTCCTGATTTCTCTGCAACGCGTGAGTCTGGCGATGATCAGTCAGATCATGCTGGCGGCGGCCTTGCTGGTCTGGTCGCTCATCAACATTGGCTCACCAATCACTGTATTGCAGGCTGTGATGTATCTTTTTTATATCGCAGTGGCAGTCGCCTTCTTCTATTCGATGATGATCACAACTGCGTGTACAAGTATCTGGTTCGGTCGAAATCAGGGACTGTACGACTTCTGGTTTTACATCACGATCTTCGCGCAATATCCCCGCAGTATTTATGACGGAACCGACGATAGCCGTTTCGAATCCGGTGAAATGCTGCAATTCGGATTTACCTGGATCGTGCCAATTCTGCTTGTCGTGACAGTGCCAGCCCAGATTATTGTCGGGACATTGAATGATCACGTATTTGCTGGTGTTGCCGCTGTTGCAGCAATCGTTGCCCTGCTCGCGTCGCGCGGTGTATTTCAGTGGAGCCTGAATCATTATCGCGGTGCCAGCAGTTAATGATAAGAAACGAATGGCAGTTTTTACCACGGAGAACACGGAGTTCACGATTGTCTGAGATGTGATCTGCGATAAACTAGTGAATCGCGAAAGTCCAACGGCTGCCCGAGTTGTGTTGTCATCCGACAGGCCGTGACTACGACCAGGCTGAATGTTCAGGCTGGCAGCAACAAGGGCTCATGTAGCCTTCAGGTTCGTTTAGAATAGCCGCGCGTTGAATGAGCAATCATGGAGATCGGTAGGGTGTGTGAAGCGGAGCACAACACACCAAACGGGCAGTCATTGCGATGCGGAAGCCGGGTTGGAAACATCACAGGCCAGAACGTGTTGCGTTTCACGTACCCTACGAGAACAATTCGATCACGGCACCCTGCTGATGTCCGACAGCGATGAGCGAACGGCCATCGGAAGAAAGCTCAAAATCGTGGACATGCATCGGCGCTTTGTCCTGAGCCAGCAGTTTTCCGTCGAGCATATTCCAGGCACTGACGAAGCCACTCTGATCGCCTCCGGCTGCGATGAGATATGCATCGCCGGGGCCGAATTGCAGACTCTCAACGAGTCCCTTGTGTTTGCCATCCTCGATTTCGAATCGACGTTCAACTGTCTGCCAGTTGAAGACTTCGATGCGGGACACACCTTCAAGGTGGTCGATATTTCCAACCTTGCCCATGCCTCCAATGGCCAGTTGTTGCGAATCATTGGAAAATGCGAGTGAGCGAATGCCGCCGATCGAATGCCGTCGAGCCGTGGGGTCCCACGTATACATTACGGGCGTTTCCAACGTCGCGGCGATGGCCCCGGTAGCAGCTTCGCGGATGAGAACACGGCCCGTTCGGTCACCAGTTGCGATCCACTTGCCGTCTGGAGAGTACGACACTGCGTACAGCATGGACGGAAACCCATGCGGCGTTTTCAATTCGTAGTCGCCCCAGGTTGCAAGGCATTCGCCCGTCGCTGCGTCCCAGAGTTTTGTCTGCATGTCATCGCCGACAGTGACAACGCGAGTCTGATCAGGACTGGCGGCCAACATGCGAATCCATTTCGCGTGCGCATCAGCGATGGTGCGAATGATCTCACCGCTTTGGGTATTCCACCAAATCAGCGAGCAGTCATAGCCGCCGGAGACAAGGGTTTCGCCGCATTCAACAAGTCCCATCACATAGCTGCTGTGCGTGCCGGTTCCCCAGGCCGCCGCTTCAATCTTCTCTGCAGTGACGTCTGCTTTTTGAATTGAGAAATCCGACAGCCCTGTATAGATGACTGGCGATGTCCGGGCTGCGGCGAGACAGAATGCAATGCCTGGCAGGGAAAACGTTTTCCCGACGTTCACGGCATCAGGCAGAGTTGCCACGGCAGGCGATTCTGTTGTTACAGAGGTGCTTTCGTCCATTGTAATTTCTCGTTTCATTGTGGTCTGGCGAGCGGCATGCGTCAGCTTGCCGGTACGCTGAGTTTCAAAGTGTTGCTTATGATTCTGTATTTTGATCGTCGATGGGACGAAACGCGGTTGTACCGGTGGGCTGACGCCACACCGCTCGCCATTAACCCAGAACCTCGTCAATTGGCTTCGATCCAAAATCTGCCAGCGGCACTGGACGGGCCCCAATCATATACTCATGTTTGTGATCAATCCCAAGTGCAGCCAGCACGGTCGCAAACAGGTCCGCAGCAGACGCTTCACCTTCGATAACTTTGTGGCCTTCCGGATCGGTCTTGCCATAAGCCACGCCACCGCGAATACCCATCCCCGACAGGCTGCAACTCCAGGCACTGGCGAAGTGATCGCGGCCAAGACTTGCGTTGATCTGCGGCGTGCGCCCAAACTCCCCAAGCGTGATCACCAGCGTGTTCTTCAACAAGCCGCGCTGTTCGAGATCATCCAGCAACACCGACATCGAATGATCCAGGTCCGCGCAGAGTTCCTGATGAGTCTCAAAATTCTGTCCGTGGCTATCCCACCACGCTCGAGCAACTTTGACGAACGGAACGCCGGCTTCGATCAGACGTCGGGCGATCAGGCACTGATGACCAAACTGCGTCGGCCCATAGCGAGCCTGAACTTCGACAGGCTCCTTTGTGATATCAAACAATTCCGCGCTGGCCATCAATCCGTTGACGCGTTGATAGGCTGAGTTCTGACTATCGACAGAGTGGCTTCGACGCGTGTTCGTAAATCGACGACCCAAGGCGTCCCGCAACGCTTCGCGATCCTTGTGATCGATTTCAGAAACTGCCTCCAGCCGTGCGATGTTTGGTGGAATCATGCTTTCGGACAGAAACATCGGAGCGTACCGCGATCCCAGAAAACCGCTCGTTCCCTTCCGACGGCCTTCCGTCGATGTGTAGAGCGACACATAGTCCGGCACCTTGCTGTCCAGCCGTCCCAACTCCCGCGCGACCACTGCCCCGAGGTCTGGATACAGCAAGCCTGGATCTTTGATTCTGCCGGATTCCATCAGGTCGGCACCACCACCATGATCGGCGATTTTCGTGTTCAACGATCGGATGATGGCCGTATGCTGCATGCGCTGTGAGAGTTCAGGCAACAGCTCGCTGATATGGACGCCGGTTGCATTCGTCTGAATCGCTCGAAACGGTCCGCCGGTTTTTGCTCCTGGCTTTGGATCCCACGTTTCAAACTGACTGGCACCACCGGCCAGCCACAACAGAATGACTCGCTTATCCTGCTTTCGCAGTTCACTGGCGACTTCTTCGGATCGCAGCACGTTGATCTGTCCCATGTCGGCAGAAAATCCGCCGATGACGCCCACTGTTGCGGCAGCACGCAACGTGCCGTTGGACATGAATCCTCGTCGGGAGAAGATTTGGTTATTCATAGGTCGCGTTCCTTTGGATTGTGAGCGTTACGGAGCTATCGCCATGCGTTCAATGATTAAATCGAAACTCCGGGCCAGCGAGCAATGCCCACATCAGTTGTTTTCGGGACTCGTCTTTGTTTTCAGGATTTCGATCCAGCCATGCATTCGCCGATTCAACATCTTCAATCCATGGCGAACGATTCAATACCGTCAGCCAGAGTTGTTCGATAACTTTTTCCTGATCGTCAATCTTCTTCAGGTAGCCCGGCAGCCGATCAGCGGAGTCACGCAACAAGTCATTCTGAATGCGGTCGTTGTTGCTGAAGAACAGAGCTTCATCGACTGCGATCTGAAAGTTCTCGGTCGGTTGTTCGAACTCACGCACCCAGCCATTTGCCTGATTCTCCAGGTCTGTTCGGCGTTTCAGCCATTCATCCGATTGATCCAACGCTGGCCATTGTTCTGGACTTCGCACGGCAACATGCAACGAGGCTGCAAGCTGTCTTGGCGTCAGAGGCTTCGTCTTTGCCACCGCGAAAGTCTGATCGGCCGGTGGTTCTGATTCAGACGTCCATTCGCTCGCACGACCGTACGCTTCGCTCAATGCAATTCCCTGGATGAGACGTCGCAGATCATAGCCATGGCTGATCAAGTCGTTTGTCAGCCAGTCGAGAAGTTCCGGATGACTTGGGGGATTTCCACTGTGCATTTGATCAAGCGGACTGACAAGCCCGGTTCCCAACATTCTGGCCCAGATCCGATTGACGATGTTGCGAGCAAAGAAGTGATCCTTGCTATCCCGCAATGCAAGTTCCACAAGTTCATCCCGAGGCCGAAAGTCGGGCACAAAGATTTCTGCTTCAGCGTCTTCATTTTCCAATTTGCGAACCCGTTCTTCCAGCTTCTTTTTTTCTTCGTCCTCCATCTGCGGAGTTCGATCGGGAACTGATTCGCCTGTCAAAAACATGAACGCTGCCGTCTTGCTTTCGCCTGCAACGGTCGCAAACTTCACTTCGCCAAACGGACGTTCAGCAACTGTATTTGCCTTCCGAGTCGAATACGTCCGCTGGAAGAATGTCTGCATGCCATAGAAGTGATCCTGTTTCCAATCCGAAACCAAGGGGTGATCGTGGCACTTCGCACAACTGACGTTGACGCCAAAAAACAGGACGGCCGTGTCGTTCGTCAAATCATCCAACTGACGGACACGGCTTCTCAGAAAATGCGACACTCCTTTTTCCGGTCCGTCTGACGGAGTTGCTTTCATGATTTCGCGAAACATCGTGTCCCATGAACGATGAGATTGTACGGCCGTCAGGAGATAATTTCGGAACTCGTCATTGTAAGGCTGATTCGAAAGCAGAGTTTCGTCGAGCCAGTTGCGATGATGAAAATCAAAGTCCGGCAACTGCATCA
>JBDNFT010000248.1:0-4753 GCA_041689695.1 Planctomycetaceae bacterium
CATGGCCATCATCATGCGGGGATTCGTATCGTGCGTGAAGGAGCAACGCTGATTCCGACGCTCGACGCCCACTCCCAACATCCAGGCGTTTTCACCGAAGATGAACTCGTGGGATTCGCCACGGCCACCGCTCCCGCAAGCCAGCTCGCATCTCAGCAGCGGCACGGCGTCATGAAAAAAGCCCGCTCAAAAAAAACGAATAATACTCCTGAATCTATTGGAAGCCCGGTTCCTCAAACCCAGTGACTAAGCGGGCCATTGATTTTTTAAGGGCAACGAACTTCCTTATTCACCGCAAAACGCAGCAGCGCTCATTTTCTACTTGAAAGTTGCCACTCAGAAGCTCCAAGAATATTATGCAAGTGGGTATACGGGGCCAGGGGTTCAGACGCAGTGGCAAAGAATTCAAATGATCCTTGAACAATTAGAACGATGGGGGATTAATTAAATGCGTGGTTTTATCATTCGTGAAGGTTGCGATTGTATTGAATCTTTTTGCTTAGAAAATGCTGGCGATCTTAGCAGATTTCAATCAGGTGGTTATCGTCGGATTGACTCGGACTCTATGGAGATGTTTTTTTTTGATCTTTGGTGTGCCGATCAGCGAACAGTGACCGCTATTGAAGTGCATCCCGATCGAAATACGCTTCAGAGATTCCGTAGGTTTTCGTCATGCCAATGCATAAGCTTTTCTCCGTTTCCGGTTGTCTGGCTTGGCGACAAGCAACTCGGAAAACCGCAGGGCTTGGAAGCATATGTAGGGTTCGAAATTCACGAAGCATCTGACAAATCACTCGCAATACTAGTCGATACATTGATTTTGGCAGATTTTTTCTTCCCTTAATCATTCGGAGGCGTAAAGGGGAGGCGTACGTAAAGGGGACACAGCCAATACTGTTCGGCACGGCGATAGCAGAGCGAGGCACGTAGCGGCTCGGAGGGTGTCAGAGACAGCGGAGATAGAAAGCGTAGAAAGCGTAAAGGGGAAAGCGTAAAGGGAAAGGGTAAAGGGGAAAGGGTAAAGGGGAAAGGTAATAGTGCCAGATTTCCGGCTTAACTCGGACCATTGAAGGACTCATGATGGATCGTGCCGGTCGCGTTCAGTAGCGAAGCAATCCAATCGCAGTGGGCACCACGGATATTGCGAAGTTGACAGAGAGAACTGCTTAAACGTGGTCGAGCGTTGCCTGGACGATGTTGTTCGTAACGCCCTTTGTCGCCAAAGTCACGAGCCGCAGATTCCTCGTCAGTTGCCTCGATCGCACGTGCCAACTGCAGGCTACAGCACGCGGCCAGCAGAACGGCGAAGATCGACACAGCGGTGATTCTCATAGAACACTCTCGTTTCGCAAACGTTATGATTCAACGATTTCCTCAACAGGCCGTGCATCAGAATCCACGAGGCGAATTGGTCGGCCAACGTTGGACAGATCCTGCTTCTTCGGATCAAGCCCCAGAGCGAGGCAAATTGTTGCCAGCAGGTCGGGAGTTGTCACAGGACGGTCTTCGACGGTCAGCCCATCGTCACTTGTCCGGCCGACGACAGTACCACCACGAATGCCTCCTCCTCCCAGCACAACGCTCCAGGCCTTCGGATAATGATCACGTCCAACTTGTGGATTGATCACCGGAGTGCGTCCGAATTCACCCATCCAGACGACGAGCGTGGATTCGAGGAGACCGCGATCTTTGAGATCCTGCAACAACGCGGACCAGGGACGGTCGAGAGTTCCGCAGAGGCGTTCAACGGAAGCAAAGTTGTCGTAGTGCGTATCCCATCCATCGAGTGAAACCTCAACAAAGCGGACGTTGCGTTCCAGCAGTCTTCGCGCCAATAAGCAGCCCTGGCTGAAAAGTGAAGTTCCGTATCGAGCGTGCGTTTCCGGCGTCTCCAGATCCAGATCAAATGCCGTCGCGGCGGATGGGCTCATCAGCCTGATGCCGCGATTGTATGCCGTTTGATGTGCCTCTGCAGAAATCCCCGGGCGCGCGGCGAGGAACGGCTGCTCCATCTGCTTCAGCAAGTCGATTCGTCGTGCAGATTGATCGGCAGTAACTCCCTTAGCCAGCGAAAGATTCTCAACGGACAAACGCTGCTCAGCACTTTCACTGCCTCCGCCAACAAGCAGCGGCGAAAAATCTGTCCCAAGGAAGCCGGCGGGCGGAATTCCTGGCCGAAACAGTCCGCGTGAGAGAATGCTCACGTAATTCGGAAGTTCTCCAACCTGCGGGCCGCACTCATGGGCCACAAGTGAACCCAGCACGGGAAATTGAATCGGACCTTGTGGTCGATATCCGGTTCTCAGATCTTCAGTCGCCCTTCCATGATCGCCTTCGCGGGTACTCATGGAACGAATTGCCGACATCATGTGCATCCATTTTGCCATTTCAGGCAGATGCTCACAGATTCGGATTTCTGAGGCGCTGGTCGCAATGGGTTTGAATGCTCCGGCGTTTGCATGACCAGGTTTCATGTCGAACGTGTCGGTCTGACTTGGACCACCACCCATCCATAGAATCAGACACGATCGCTTTGGACCAGACGGCCCCGCTTCCTCTGCCAAAGCCCGCAACAGCCCGGATGCTGAGCAACCAAGCAGCGTAGATCCGATGAGCAGCGAGCGACGGCTGAGCAGTCGATTAAACGGCAGTTGTCGAGTCATAAGGAGTTCCTCAGGTGACGATCAGAAACACGGGTCACAACTATTACCCTATAATACCACTCGATGATCAACTGTCCGACTTGATCGTAGCCACCGCCACCAGACGGTGGACATTTTCTGTCTTTGTCTGCAAATCCACACTCTGGCGAGCGTAGCGACTTCAGACAGATGACGTGTTACCAATCATTAATGATTCCACCGAAACTCGGCGGAATTCAGCAGCATCCAGAAAACATCTCCCAGGTGTTGCGCATATTCTGGTTCAGTCGTTTCAGAAACATAGGCATCCAGATTTGTTTTTTCTTCATCCGTGGGCAGGCGACTCAGCGTGGCCAAATAGAGTGAATCAAGGTTCGATCCAGAAGGTTTCGCGCACAATGCCTGAATGAATTCGCCCGATTCGGCATTCGTCGCCTCACCGATCAGAGAACCATTCATCAATGTCAGTGCCTGCAGAACGGACGTATCGGGATTGCTCTGATCTCCCTGCTGTCCGAAAGTATCCAGAAATCGTCGCCTCATGGGGTCTTCGTTCCGAGTGAGTTTTTGAGATTCTACCGGAGCCTCGTGTTGAATTGCCTGCGTAAGACTGTCGTAGAATTGTTCTCCCGACATCGGCTTGATCGCCATCTTCGCGAACAGACTTGGTTCAGACTGCAGCGGATCGGTCTGCTGACTTGTTCGTTGATACGCCTCGGTGCGACAAATCGAGCGATAAAGTTCCGTCAAGTTGTAACCGGAAGCAGTAAACGCCAAGGCAAGGTCGTTTAATAACTCCGGGTGGCTCGGCGGGTTGGAGTCTCCAAAATCGTCGACAGGGTTCACGATCCCGTAACCCATCAATTGGCCCCAGACTCGGTTCACCGTCGCGCCGGGAAAATACGGATTTTCGCTGGATGTTATCCATTCCGCCAGCGCGAGTCGTGGAATGGCGTGTTTGTGCAATTCCGGGGCATGTCCATCAAGGAACACTGCTGGAACGATGTTTGACGCATCGTTCATCAGGGCGATCGATTGGGTTTCCGGTGATTCAAAAACCGGTGCAAATGGCCCACGTCCTTTTCTTTGGATCCCGGCAAAAAATGCGGCCTGATTCCAGAACTGTTCCTGTGTCCATTGATCAAACGGATGATTGTGGCACTGCGCGCATTCCAGTCGAACGCCAAGAAACAGACGTGTCGAAGTTGCGGCCAGCTTTCCAGGATCCGCCTCCTTTGCGGCGATAAAGGCCATTGGATTGGCGGCTTGAAGATTGGTCAGGACATGCTGTGGTCGTTCCTCAGTTCCGGTGATTGGAACAGTAAGCAGATCGCGGACAATTACGTCGAATCCGACATTCTCCTCGCGGCGCTGCCGCAGCCAGCGTTCGAACCCGGGCAGGAAATAACGAATCTGACGATCGGTTTCCGCTTCAGGCAATAACAAGGCTCGCCAAACGTTCGCAAAATGATCCGCATGTTCCGGACTTTCCAGCAGGCGATCAATCGTGATCGCCCGCTTGTTTTCATTGGTGTCGCGAATAAAGTCCTGAGCGGCGACTGCCGTCGGGATACTTCCCACCAAATCAATGTTCAAGCGACGGAAAAACTCGGCATCGTCAGCACGCGACGCAGGCGTCAATTGTTCCGCATCGAATCTCGCCTGCAATCGGCTGTCAATTACATGGGCGAGGATTTTCGGTTCGGCTGCGTCAAGGCGGCAGAGTTGCGATCCAGCAACGGCGATCATGCACACGATGGCGAGGAGGCGTTTCATGGTGTTGCGTTCAGATTGAAACATGTCACTGCCGCTGCGTCTCGTACGAAAAGGTATCCATCTGACAGCACTGGGTTGCTGAACGTGCCGCCGCAGGCTTTGCCAGTTGCCAGTTGCACAAGTTCTTTCTCCTGCGGTTCAGACAACGCGACTGTTCCAGCGTCGTTAAGAGTCAACAGTTTACCATCGGCTAGTCGAATGATGCCCACATGAAAATACCCGATGCCTTGTGCAATCCACTTTTCATCACCCGATTCGATTTCCAGACAGCGAACGTCCGCACGCGGCAATGGCATCAATTGATTTGTCACAATGAATGCCAGTCCGTTCGCATC
>JBDNFT010000249.1:0-4590 GCA_041689695.1 Planctomycetaceae bacterium
ACAAGAAACAACACGACCCATCGAAGCAAACGGGGCGGACGAGACATAGATCACCAGAATCGCTGGAGCCAGAGGGTCAGCCAATGGAAATGCCGACAATACGCGGGCACTCAGGCTGCACTCGAAGTTGAAAGTCGTCCTGCAAGATGCGGCTATTGACCGCAGCGAAGACGAAACGAGTGATCTCTGCCGTTTTACAGGCGCAGCATGTGCGGCAGAACGAGCAATGGCGCAAAAATGCTGCCTTCCGGTGGCCCGGTTTTGCTGCACGCGACAAACTGCGGGAGGACCGAATCTGCTACGCGATCACCATCGGAATCGATCATCGAATTGCCGTCGGCAGCAGGCAATTCGAGGCGTTCAACACGGGCGGTCAGTACATCACAACCAACGTACAGTGCATTCTGGTCATGGTCCGGCGATGGATTGGTCGGCACCGGCAGTTCAGCATGATCAGCATGTTCAGCATGTTCAGCATGTTCAGCATGTTCAGCATGTTCAGCATGTTCAGCATGCCGGTGTGAATGGCTCTGCCTATGACCATGGTGATGCGAAGAATGCGAATGGCCCGTCACGTGAATGTGAGGACGTTCCGAGTGGCCTGCCTCAGACGACAAACTCTCGTGCGCATGGCAATGCGGAACTGCGACTCCTCGGAGCAGCAATTGGACAATTGCCAGAATTACGATCGTCGCGCGCACAAAACCCTTCCTAAGAAGCACGAGAGAATTCTAGGTCGAAGTCCTGTGGATAACAAGTTTCATTCGATGATTCAGACATCCGCCGTGTCGAAATCGTCGCATCTTTGACCTTCCACCGCCGGAAAATCAAAGGTGACGCCATCGAATTGCGCAAAATCGGCACGCTATTCAAATCCGTCGGTCCGAAATCCTGAATGTAGCGTTGTTTGTATCCCGAAGGCCCACACCGGAGCAGTCAACAATGCCGAAGATCGCAACACGCTGAAACTCACTGTGACTGCCCGCAACCCGCGTTGATATTCGAAGACAGCGGTTTTCGGGATTCCGCATTACTTGTCTGAATTTCTGACACAGTAGACGTGGCTGCCAACTCGAATCAGCAGACTGCCGCTGACGGCTGCGACACCGTATTGAGTCGGCCCGGAGAACATGGCGTTGCCCTGTTTGCGATCAGGGCTTGTATCGTCAACTTTCGGAGCACTGTTGTCGGTTGGCGGCGTGGCAGCAGGCCAGAGTTCATTCGCGGCCAGTTCTTTAAATTCCGGACCGGCAGCCAGCACCGTCGTGAGTCCATCCTTGCCGAAGAAGTAGATACGGTCACCGAGTGGCAGCGGAGTCGCCCAGCAGGATTGCTTCGTTCGCTGCGCATATTTCTGCTCGCCAGTGGCGACGTCGATACAATAAACCACGCCGACTCGATTCACCCAGTACGCGAACCCCTGATGGACGAATGGTGACGCCCACGAAGGCGTGGCTTCCGGAGACATCCAGACCTTTTCCACTTTCCAATTTCCACCATCACGTGACACTTTTATCAGCGCGTTCGACTTCTTCGCACCTTCGGAATTCTCGCCTGAGCGACCAGGTGATGCAGCGACGAAGAATTGATTGGGGCCGGCTGGAAGTGGTGTTGTTCCGGTGTTGCCGCCAATATCTGTGAATGTCCACAGGAGCTTACCGGTGGCTGGATCGTAGCCTTCGAGACTTCCCGCCGAGCTGACAATCACCTGCGGCTGGCCATCAATGGGAAGAATCGCCGGACTGCTCCAGCTCGTGCGGCTGGTTCGATCAGTCTTCCACAGAATGCTGCCGTCCGCTTTGTTGAACGCAACCAGATACGACGGCCCTTCGTCATCAATCAGCACGACCACGGAATTGTCCGTCTGAGCCGGAGAACCGCTCAAGCCGAACTTGTTGGTGAACTTTCCGTATTCCTTTGACAGTGACTTCGTCCAGACTTCCTTGCCCTCATGAGTCAGAGCGATCATGTCACCGCATTCAAAAAACGCGAACACATGCTGTCCGTCCACAACCGGTGTTGGCGCAGCTCGGCTGATGTAAACGCTGTTTGGATCAGGAGCGGTTGAAGTGTGCTTGTGATCCCACAGAATCGAGCCATCCTTCAAAGACAGGCACAGTGTGTGGCAAGTTTCCTTGTTGTTACCTTCCACGGTCGTTACGAAAACTTTGTCGCCCCAGATCACCGGACTCGACTGCCCATGCCCCGGCAGCGACGCATCCCACGCCACGTTCTCGGTCGGTGACCAGTTCAGCGGAATGGAAGCAGGATCAATGTCCGACGCCCCCACACCCAGAAACCCGGGCCACACCGGCTGATCTAAAATAAAGAGCGAGGTCAACAGAATGGTCATCGCAATCATCGAAATCTCCAAAACCGCATGGTGTCCAGGGAAATATTGTTGAAGTGGCAAAGCGCACCTATCGAATTTTTGATTGAGATGGAACGCAAACGCATGATGCTCAAAACTGATTGTATCGGTGAGGACAAAAAGGCGGAACTCGACGCTCCTAAATCTTCCGCCCGATATTTTCCTACTTTGCCACCGATGTCGTGGCGGCCGGAGTTAGAAATGGAACCTCAGGCACGGCAACAGTCAGCGTTGCTGAGTAATAAGTGCTGTCGTAGCCTTCGCCGGAACGTTCGGATTCTTGATGATGCACGGCCACAAGGATCAGGTTGGCTTCTGTTGGTGTGAACTCGACGACGCCTTTGTCATCGGTGCGGCGTTCGAATTTTTCGTCGAAGCCTTCTGCCAGTTGCTGGCCGCGAGGAATGAAGGTGACTCGTGCATTAGCCAGAGGCTTTTCTTCGAACACAACGCGGACTCGGATTGGCTTGTTCGGGCCACTTTCGGTGACGTTGTTCGCTTTTGCCCACGCAATTTTCTGGCTGTTATCGAAGCAGCAACACTTCTTCCAGCACTGTTCGGCTGATTGACAACCGCACGGTCGATTTTGGCAAGGAAAGGGCGCCGGCGAGTCTTTTTCCTGCAAATCCTGAGGCAATGGAGCAATCGGCAGCGGAAACACCATCGCGCAGATTCCGAGCAATACAGACAGACTTAAAAGTCCGCGTACGAGCTTGGTCCACGATTTGCGATTCAGTTTCATCAATGCTTGACGGAAGTCCGTCCAAAAGCGTTTGGGATGACTTAACCGGTTCGCTCTCCACATCAAACATGTTACCCGCGCGAATTTGTTCCGCGACACAATGGTTATTCGTGCCCACCAATTTCTCTCGACTGGGACGCACAATGTGTGCGGAATATGGTGCTTCGCTGCTGCACGTTTAGCCTCATCAATTGACCTGAAGCTGTTGAGCCATGACACTATAGGCCGCCTGTTTCAAATGTGTGCAAAACGCTATCCGCGATCGTTGAACGCAATGAAGTACGTTCGCATCGACCACCACGGGCATGATTGGACGCTCAATGATTTGTACTAACGAAACAACGACGGCAGGTCGCGAGCCTGCCTGCTTGCCATATTGCAGCAGCCATTTGGCGATAATTCTGAGAACGTTGGCCATCACGTTCGCCACGTTCGCCACGTGCGTCTGCGCGACAAACAGTATTGCAGAAGAACAAACATCGCGTCCAAATCTGATCTTCATTCTGGCAGACGATTTGGGATACGGAGAACTTGGCTGCTACGGTCAAACGGTCATTCAAACGCCTCGACTTGATGCGATGGCGAAGCAGGGCTTGCGGTTTACGCACTTCTACGCCGGTGCCACCGTGTGCGCGCCGTCGCGAAGTGTGCTGATGACCGGTCTGCATCACGGACATACTCGGGTTCGAGGCAATGCGGGCCGGACAAACCCGGCCGCTCAAGCGTTGCAGGATGGAGATGTCACTGTTGCCAAAGTTCTACAGCAGAGCGGTTATCGCACGGCATTGTTTGGCAAATGGGGACTTGGTGACGCTGGCGCGGCGGAATCTGGTTTGCCTCGAAAGCACGGGTTTGATGAGTTCTTTGGTTTTCTGAATCAACATCACGCGCACAATCATTTCCCGGCTTTCCTGTGGCGAAATGAAGAAAATGTCGCGCTGGCCAATAAAGTGATTCCGGTTGGCGAAGATGGCGGCGGCTATGCAACCGAAGCCGTGCAGTTCGCGGATGATCTGTTTGCTGATGAAGCTCTGCGCTTTGTCGATGAGAACAAATCACGTCCGTTCTTTTTGTACTGGAGCATGATCGTGCCTCATGCCAACAACGAACGCACTCGCGCATTGAAGAACGGAGCCGAAGTTCCGGACTTTGGACCATACGCATCCACCGACTGGCCAGATCCTGACAAAGGACAAGCCGCGATGATTACTCGTATGGATGGACACGTCGGCCGACTGCTCGACAAGTTGCTGGAACTTGACATCGCTGAAAACACATTCGTGATTTTCACCAGCGACAATGGTCCGCACAATGAAAGCAATCACGATCTGAAACGCTTTGAACCGAGCGGACCTTATTCCGGCATCAAACGCAGTCTCACTGACGGCGGTATTCGAGTCCCCGCAATTGCATGGTGGCCCGGTCATATTGCCGCGAGCTCAGAATCATCTCACGCGGCTTATTTCGGCGACTGGAT
>JBDNFT010000250.1:0-4961 GCA_041689695.1 Planctomycetaceae bacterium
CTCTTCAGAAGTGACGATCTGCGATCTTGATAATCAAGGCGAGCGACAGAATCGGTTCTACCAGCCGATGTGGCCGTGTCGAAGGAATCCGACCTGAGAGAGGTTGAACTACGCAGGCAGATCTGTCCCGGATCAGCATCCTTCAACATGGTCGATCGCATGTGGTCGCCTGGGCGCGGACTTTTTGTATTGGTAATTCCTTTCCTGCCGCTCGGCTGACAGGCAACATGTGTCAGATACACCACACACTTGACCGCCAACTTCGCGAAAAATTTTTCGATCATAACGAAAGCGTGCAAGACAGGCTGGATTTGCCGATCTTTCCTTGACTGCTGGTTATCGGCTGCCAAACCAGACTGTTACGTCTTCGTCAATAAATCGATTTTAGCGATTCTGTCGAAAGTAGTGATCCTGTGGCGCTCGGTTGGCCGATGAGGTAGCCTGTGAGTTGAGAGAATGAGTTCATCTGACGAGTCTCGGCATTACGGACTTGAGTCTGTTTCCGGGGGCGATTTGAGACAGTTTCGACTGTCAAACTGATCGGTCCGTTTTGCCGAGACTTCGTCCAGAATCAATTGCCGGTGTCAACGACGACACCGGCATGGAATCATTGTTCGTCGAGACCAGCAAACTCGCCGAACGACATTGGCCGCTAAGTCGCAAAAGGAGCACGGAATGCTGAAGCGAATCGTTATGTTTGCAATCATCGCAGTCGCCACGGTGACGAGCGTCCGTTGCGTCGAAGCTGCTCCACCGGGACAGCCATCCGACTGGCAGCGGTTTTACCACTACCCATACGTCTACTATCCACATACCTTCCAGAAGCCACAGCAGTACGACAACATGTACTATCGCTACGAGCCTTCGATGCGAATCCCGGTATACAATAAAAGCTGGTACAACTTCTATCCGACCGAGAAGCCATACTACAAGGGTTCACACTTTAATCTGGACGTTTTTTAGCGAACAGCCAGCGGCAGATCGTGTCGTGCTCATCCGGAATCACTGCTGCGTATGTTACTCATGAAAATGAGGCACAATTGATCTTCGCAACTTCCGTGACACAGGCTTTGGAATTTTTGACACACCTCAATGTGTCATTGATTCCAAAGCCTGTGGTCGTTGATGCAGGTCGCAGGCCGCTAAAACGGCAAGCCCGTCAGTAATTCAAACGCTTCGATGTAACGTTTCGAAGTTCTCTGAACAACGTCTTCAGGCAGAATCGGTGGCGGGCTGTTTTTGTCCCAGCCTGATTGTTCAAGCCAGTCACGTACAAACTGTTTGTCGTAGGAAGTCTGACTTCGACCAGCTTCGTATTCGTCAGCGGGCCAAAATCGTGAACTGTCAGGCGTCATGACTTCATCAATCAGAATGATGTTGGTGCCCTTCAGGCCGAATTCAAATTTTGTATCTGCAATGATGATACCTTTCGTATTCGCGTGAGCGCAGCCTTCGGAGTAAACCTGCAGGCTGATTTCACGTAAACGTGTCGCGAGATCCGTTCCGACATCGTTACACATTTGATCAAAGCTGATATTTTCGTCGTGCCCGGATTCCGCTTTTGTCGCAGGCGTAAAAATAGGTTCCGGCAGCCGACTGCTCTGCTTTAAACCCGCTGGTAACTTGATTCCGCAGACCGTGCCGGATTGGCGATATTCTTTCCAGCCGGATCCTGCGAGATAGCCACGAACGACACATTCGACTGGCACGACTTCCGTCTTCATGACGACCATACTGCGTCCCATAAATTCAGCGACGTCAGCGCCGGCCGGAAGTGGCAGTGTTGTGACGTCATTCGTCAGAAAGTGATGGGGCACGGAAAGCAGGCTGAACCAAAACTGGCTGAGTCGTGTGAGGACTTCGCCTTTTCGTGGAATTCCGTTGGGAAGAATATAGTCAAATGCGCTGATGCGGTCCGACGCCACAAACAGCAATCGGTCGCCAAAATCATAGACGTCCCTGACTTTTCCACGACGGGCGGGAATACCGGGTAATGAACTTTGCAATAAAACAGACGCCATGCAGCACCAATTGATCCAATGCCAATTCCTGGGAGCAGAATAAACCTGCGAAGTTCCAACTTTGCAGGACCGTGTGAGTCTATAGTGACCGGAGCATTTGAACAATGTAGCGGACTGCGTTTAGACTGTGTCGAGCAACATAGGGAACGCTGTGGATTGTTAAACGGAAATCAGCATCAACACGAAGAGCGGAAACTCAAATCAACGCACGCTGTACGTTCGTTGGCGGAGTCATACATGGGGGTCATTCAGTTTCGCGTCGAACGCCCGGACCTGTTGTCAGGTGCAGAAGAATTGTCGTTGATCGACTTTCTGATGTACGACGGACGTGTTATCCCTGCGCGAACGCATTTGGCAAACGGTCTGCTGGTCTGCGAGCGGCAAGTGTCCGAAAGTGGCCAGATGAGATTACTGTGGCCTCGTTTTAACGGCCGTCGAGAAGTCGTCCACACGACGAGCCTTCGCGAACAGTCGATGCCCTATTCTCTGGAGCTGGAACTGGCGCGTGGCCAATTGTCACGCCTGCGAAATCAGTTCTATTCGTGGTCGGGTGCCGGTCTGCAGTCCTCACCAGAACTGACCAGTCTGAATAATGACGCGCACCGTGCTTTCCGTTCCGCCGTACTGCGTTCGGAATCTCCGGAGACGGCTGTTGCTGCGGCGATGTTGTCGATCGACGCTTCTTCCCGTGCCACTGAGTTGCTGTGCCAACACTACGTCGAACAGCGACTGGGTTATCGTCGCAGTCGCTCGGCACGCTTGCCTGTGTTTCTTGGTTGTCGACTGGATCGAGTGCCGAAAAATCCAGATGAGTTCTGCAGTTTGTTCAACGCAGTGCAAATCGATGCCTCGTGGAGCAGCCTGGAACACGATGATGGTAACTATCAATGGGATCAACTGGACAAACTTGTTGATTGGGCTTTGGAGAAAAAGCTGTTTGTCCTGGGTGGACCTTTATTGGATTTGTCAGAAGATCGACTTCCCGATTGGCTGAAAGCCTGGACCGGTGATATGGTCAACCTGCAAAGCTTCACGGCGGATTTTGTAGAAACCGTCGTCGGCCGTTATGTTGGCCGCGTGCGGCACTGGGAAGTCGTTACGGGCGCGAATCGAGGCGGCGTGGCCGCACTGGACGAAGAACAACGGATGAATCTTGTGGCTCGTGCAATCGAGGCGGCAAGTCAGGTGGATGAGCATACTCAAGTGAGCCTGCGTGTCGTGCAGCCGTGGGGCGAATACATCAGCCAGACAAAGAACCGGCTGTCTCCGATTCAATTCATCGATACCCTTCGACGTTGCGGGGTGCGGTTTACGGAAATCAATCTGGAAGTACGTATCGGAAACTGTCCCGATCTGACACTGTGGCGGGATTGTCTCAGCCTGTCGCACCTGATTGATCAGTGGTCATTGCTGCAGATTCCGATCAACATGATGATTACGGTTCCCGCATCATCGCCAGGCAAAGACATTCGCTTTGAAGAAACACAGACTCACTGGCTGGAAGAAACGGTACTGATGTGTCTTGCTAAAGAACGCATCGTGGGGATTTATTATTCCAACTGGAATCAGCAGGCATCCAACGGCCCACAGACGGCACTTGTCAATGAAGACGAATCGCCACGTGGCACGCTGGATCTGCTGCAATCAATGTCGAATAAGTATTGGTGTTAAAATTAATCGGCGTTAAAGAGGAAGAAACTGTGTCCGGAAATCTGGTGACGATCGGCGACTACAAAGTTGGAAACGGTCAGCCGTTGTTATTTATTCTGGGCCCTTGCGTGATGGAGTCTGAAGACCTGGTCATGAAGGTGGCTGATCGCCTTGTCGAATTGCGGGATCGGCTGCATCTGCAGATCGCGTTTAAGTCCAGTTTTGACAAAGCCAACCGGACCAGCGTCGATAGTTATCGCGGACCGGGTCTTGAAGAAGGGCTGCGGATTCTGGAACGTGTACGACAGCAAACCGGTTTACCAACAACGACTGACATTCATGAGGCGGCTCAGGCGGCTCCGTGTGCTGAAGTCTGTTCGATCCTGCAGATCCCCGCTTTTCTCGCGCGGCAGACGGATCTGATTGTGGCGGCAGCAGATGCAGCGGTCGCCAGAGACATCTGCGTCAACGTCAAGAAGCCACAATTCGTGGCTCCCGAGGATACGATTCATGCCGTCAACAAATGCCGCGCGCGGGGCTTGAAGAACTTGATGTTGTCTGAACGAGGTTCGACCTTTGGCTATGGTCGTTTGGTGAATGATTTTCGTTGTGTGCCTGTGATGCAGTCGTTTGGTGTGCCGGTCGTCTACGATGCGACTCACAGCGTGCAACTGCTGGGTGGTGCGACAACGGGCGGTCAACGCGACATGGTGCCACCACTTGCCAGAGCTGCCGTGGCCGTCGGCTGTGATGCCGTCTTTATGGAGACACATCCGGATCCGGATAAAGCCAAAAGCGATGGTCCGAATATGGTTTATCTGGACAAGCTGGAAACACTGCTGCGGCAACTTACAGTGCTGCGTGAAGCAGTGCTTTCGTTTGAAGGCTAAAGAATCGCTCAGAACAGTTCCGCAATGGGAGAACCGCCGTCAACCACGAATCGCGGCCGTCCCTGATGATCCTTGTATTGCACGTCCTGCGGCACGCCAAAGTAGCGAAAGATCGTCGCCGCGAGGTCGGCGGGAGTCACCGGTCGCTCCTTGATTGTGCCACCATCCGCTTCTGTCGCTCCGATGACCTGACCATGACGCAGCCCACCCCCGGCGATGCACATCGACATGACTTCCGGCCAGTGGTTGCGGCCATCAGTACTGCCCTGAGTCCCCATGATTGGAGTCCTGCCAAATTCTCCCATGGCGATCACCATCACCTTATCCAACAGGCCACGTTCTTCGAGATCACCGATCAGCGTCGTAATCAAGTGATCGAAGAGCGGCAGCAATGGGCCCA
>JBDNFT010000251.1:0-2508 GCA_041689695.1 Planctomycetaceae bacterium
AGACAGAAAGTGATTCATGAAGTCATAACGACCGGCGATCTCACCAAACATTTGACGAATGTGCGAACCGGATTTATCAACAGGCATTGCAGCAACTCAAACAAAATCAAAATGGAATCAAGCAAAGAGTGTGCAGCGAAGGCCACAAAGCACTCGGCGGGTGTTGATGTAATCGTTTAACCCGACTCGAAGAGGAGGTGCCGAGTACCCCGCGTCCTCTCCGAGTCGGGTTAAACGAAAGTCAGCTCTTCTGAGAATAACACTGGCCCTCTGCCCCTCAGCCTTGAATAGTGTACTGGCAAAACCGCGATTTCGACAGCGAGTTAACTCCTCCGACCAGAACATTGGAATCGTGCTGATTCAGCGAGTCGCGGGCATAATCGCTGCTACAATGGCGCAGTGACTTGTTCCAGCGTTCGACATTTGAAGTACCCCGGAAACGATCCCATGACGCCAATCGACAAATCGCAAAGACATCGTGGTGGCGTGATTCACACGTATCAGCAGTACGACCCCAAGTCGTTTCCTTCTCCAACGGCAGAACAGCCGGATCTGGTGTCGCCCGCGTTTGAACATATGCTGACGTATGGTTCCACGCGTGAATTTACTGAAGAAGAACTGGCCAACGCGATCCGACTTGACCCCGGTCAATTCGCGGGACTTGGACCAAGTCTTGATGCACTCCTGAAAATGCTGCAGGAACGCAAGGAGAAAATCCTTAGCAAGTACGAAACGGACACTGTTCAAAAGAAAGCCGCGCGGCAGTTTTCAGATGCAGCCAAACAAGCCCGCCCGCCTGCAAAACTTGAAAAGTCGTTCTGGCAATCCGTCAAAGAGGAACAAATCTACGCACTGGAAAATCTCTGGTACCGCGCCGAACGAACCGATCCTGATTTCGCCGGTCGACTTGTCAGCCTGATGGAATCGCTTGGCGAAAAATACCAGGTCGATCATCTCGCCGCGAAGTACGACTTCACCGGTCGCGAATCGATGACCGTCCCGGAAGCCATTGAGATCCTCGATGAACTTCGAAAAATTGATGATCTGCTGAAGCAATTGGAAAACGCAAAAGAAAATGCTCAACTGGCCATCATCGACATGGAGGATCTGAGCGAATTCGCCGACCCGGAAACGATGGCCAATCTGAATAAGTTCCAGGAACAGGTTCAGCAATATCTCAAGGACATCATGGAAGGTCTGGGCCTGGCCAATCAGCAGGGAAAAATCCAACTGTCGCCCAAAGCGTACAAGCTCTTTCAAGGTCGTCTGCTGCAAACGATTTTCAGCAATCTTAAGGCATCGCGTGCCGGACGACATCAGGGGCCGATCGAAGGTGAAGGCGTTGTTGAGATGCAACGCACGAAGCCCTACGAATTTGGAGACTCCGTTTCTCAGATGGATATTCCATCGACGCTGATCAACGCCATGCTGCGACAGGGTGATACGCGTCCGCTAAGACTGCAACAGGGCGACATCGAAATTCATCGATCTCGCAACAATCCAAAATGTGCCACAGTGGTGCTGATGGACATGAGCGGCTCGATGCGCTACGACGGCCAGTACATCAACGTCAAACGAATGGCATTGGCTCTCAACGGGCTGATTTCATCCGAATACCCCGGCGACTTTCTGCGTTTCGTGGAACTTCACACGTTTGCCAAAGTTGTTCCGGCAGGAGTACTTATCTCCCTGATGCCTAAGATTCCGACGATCAGCAATCCGGTTGTTCGCCTGCGTGCTGACATGAGCCGTGATGATGTGAGCGAAATTCACATTCCGCCGCATTTCACCAACATCCAGCACGGACTTCAGTTGGCTCGCCAATTTCTATCTGTCCAGGACACACCGAATCGGCAAGTGATTCTGATCACCGATGGCCTGCCGACTGCGCATTTTGAAGCCAGCATTTTGTATCTGCTTTATCCACCTGATCCGCAGACGGAAGAAGCGACAACTCGTGAAGGCATGCTCTGCAAACGCGACGGCATTACGATCAACATCTTTCTGTTGCCCAGCTGGTCTCAAACTCACGAAGACGTGCAGTTTGCTCATCGACTTGCAGAAAACACCGGCGGCCGCGTCTTCTTCACCGCTGGCAAGGATCTGGATCGCTACGTTGTGTGGGACTATGTGAACCATCGACGTGAGATTATCGGCTGACGTATCGGCTGACGTATCGGCAGGCTCACGAATGCCGCTCGCCTGCTTCCGACAGAAACTCGCGAGTGATCGATTCCTGGGGATTGCCAAAGATCTGTTCTGGCGGGCCGGATTCCGCAATGCGACCCGCGTGCAGAATGTGGACTTTGTGAGCGACGGTGCGAGCGAATGACATGGCGTGAGTCACCACAATCATGCGTTGCCCGCTGGCCGCCAGATCGCTCATCACACCAATGACTTCGGCCGTTGTTCGCGGATCAAGCGCACTGGTGGGTTCGTCGAACAGAATGGCTTCGGGATTCATGGCCAGCGTGCGAGCGATTGCGACGCGTTGTTGCTGGCCGCCAG
>JBDNFT010000252.1:0-2944 GCA_041689695.1 Planctomycetaceae bacterium
ATCGCCTGCGACGGGTTTGGTATCCGTTTGCGCTCCGATCGCCCATGTGTCCCGCTGTCCTGGCACTCATGGGATACCAGTACACCGCAGAACAATTAATGATTCGACTGCAACTGACACTTGTGCTTTCCATCGTGCTGGCCATTACTTACACCATGGTGATGCAATGGATGCTGGCCGCGAAACGCAGTCTGGCAATGAAGCAAGCTCGCGCGCGGCGAGCTGCAGCGGTTGCTGCGGCTCAAAGAGAAACTGAGGAAGACGGAAGTACAACAGGTCCTATTCCAGCATTCGAACCGCCACAAATGGACCTGTCGCTGCTGAATCAGCAAATGTTACGTTTAGTTCGTGGCACAGCCTGCATCTTGTTTCTGACGATGGGGTGGGCAATTTGGGGACAGGTGTTGCCAGCTCTGCAAGTCTTCAGTAGAATTGAACTGTGGTCGGTTGTTGTAGAAACAACACAACAGGCGAGTGAAAACGCTGACGTCACCGCCGTCGTCGGGAAACTGACGCGGGGCATACCCATAACTTTGGGAAATCTGCTGTCTGCGCTTCTGATCTTCACGGTCGCCATACTTGCGAGTCGTAATCTGCCCGGCCTATTGGAACTGGCGATCCTGCAGCGGTTGCCAATGGATCACGGCGGGCGCAATGCGATTACAACTTTATGTCGCTATATGTTTATTTTTGTTGGCAGCATTATCGCCTGCAACTTAGTCGGTATCGCCTGGGGCAGTGTGCAATGGCTGGTGGCTGCGTTGACCGTGGGCCTGGGCTTTGGTCTGCAGGAAATTTTTGCCAACTTTGTGTCGGGGCTGATCATCCTGTTTGAACGCCCCGTGCGTATCGGAGATGTCGTAACGATCGATGGCGTGACAGGTGCTGTCTCACGCATCCAGATTCGCGCTACAACCATTACCGATTGGGATCGAAAAGAATACATCGTACCGAACAAAGAATTTGTCACGGGAAAGATTCTTAACTGGACCTTGTCCGACAAAACGAATCGTATCGTCGTCAAAGTCGGTGTTGCGTATGGAACTGATACCGAAACGGCAATCGCGATGTTGCAGCAGATCGCAGAAGAGCACCCGTTGATTCTCTCCGAGCCCGTTCCTGTCGTTAGTTTTGAGGGTTTTGGCGACAGTAGTTTGGATCTCGTGCTTCGCTGCTTCCTGCCAAATCTGGACAATCGGTTGAAGGTTGTGACGCAATTGCATGTCACGATTGACCGTCGATTCAAAGACGCCGGTATTGAAATTGCATTTCCGCAGCGTGATTTGCATATTCGGACGATGCCTCCGCAATTCAACCTCGGGGAAAAAACGCCGAAGTTGCCGGCAGAAACCAACGAGCCGCCGCAAACGAATGTACAGCAAGCGCGGCGTTCAGCGTAATGACTAAAAACGTGAGCCTCCGGTTTTTGACTGACGTAGCGCAGTTTGAACGCCGGCAAGCCTCAGGTCGTGTGCCGTCCGAATCCTCTCATTGAGCCCACAAGGTTCGCAGAAATCGCCCCACGAGCAAAAAAAATGGCAGAAAAACACTGAAATCTTGTGGGAGTCCGGAATTGCGGCAGTCTGCAAGATCGGACGGGTTTACATAAATTCGCAAACCCGATATATCTTCCGCACGATTCGTGGACCGGAGCGCAGCCTGTAATGGAGCAGGCAACCGGAAGAGTACCTCGAAGGACTGGCCGTGGATAGGAATTCCACTGTCGGTGTTTTGTTTCGCCGGAGGAAAACATCAGTGTCGATTGAAGAAAAAGTGATTGGTATCGTGAGCGACCAACTGGACGTTCCGAAAGAAGAAATTACCCGCGACAGTTCGTTTGTCGATGATCTTAAAGCTGACTCTCTGGACATCGTGGAACTCGTGATGGCTCTGGAAGACGAATTCGACGTCAAGATTCCAGACGAAGATTATGACAAGATCAAGACTGTCGGTAATGCGATTACTTACATCGAAGGCAAGTCCTGATTTTGTGTGTTTGTCAGCTTCATCTGAATTGCTGACCCGCTGAGAATTATTTCTGCACAGCACGGCGTTCTGCGCCGTGCTGTCAGAATTTTTTTGCGTGAGTCCGGCCTGAAGTTTTTGCTGAGGTAGTTGTGAGTGCTTTTTTCGTCGCGAGCTAAACAATGTCACGTCGTCGAGTTGTAGTGACGGGTCTCGGGGTCGTCACTCCGCTTGGCTGCGATCTGGACGACGTTTGGGATGCTGTGTGTGCCGGGCAAAGTGGCGTCGGCCCGATTCAACGCTTCGATTGCCGAGACTTCAAAGTTCGGTTCGGCGGCGAAATTCGAAATTTCAAGGCCAGCGATCACATCCAGTTCGATGCCAAAGACGAACGGCGTATTGATCGCTTCAGCCAATTTGCACTGATTGCTGCGGATAAGGCCATCCGCCAGTCAGGCATCGATTTCACAACCGGCGATTCGTATCGTTACGGAGTGCTGGTAGGCAGCGGTATCGGTGGTCTGGATGAAATTGAATCACAGCATTCGATGCTGTTTGATCGCGGCCCGGATCGCATCTCGCCGTTCATGATTCCTAAATTGATCATCAACGCCGCCAGTGGCAATATTTCAGTCCGTTGGGGACTTCGCGGTCCAAACACCGCAGTTTGCACGGCCTGTGCATCAGGCACAAACGCGATCGGTGATGCGTATCGAATCATTCAAATGGGTGTCGCAGATTTGATGGTGGCCGGAGGAACCGAAGCGGGCCTCACACCTATGGGAATCGCTGGATTTGCCAGAACGGGTGCTCTGTCAACACGCAATGACGCACCGCAACAGGCCAGTCGCCCGTTCGATCGCGACCGCGACGGATTTGTCCTTTCCGAAGGTGCCGGGATTCTGGTGCTTGAAGAACGTGACTTCGCCTTAAAACGTGGCGCAACAATTTTGGGTGAAGTCCGGGGCTATGGTCAGTC
>JBDNFT010000253.1:0-2828 GCA_041689695.1 Planctomycetaceae bacterium
CTCCTCGGCAAGGAGGACCTGCCGAAATTCGAGACTGCACCCCAACGGCATTCAGGCGGCGGCAACGTTGCATCTGATGCTCAGAAGTCATACTGTGCGGCGATATTCAGGAGATGTTGACATCCTTCTATAAGGTCTTTTTATGCATCGCCGATCCTTCTTCCTTGCTGGTTTTCTTCTGAGTCTGTTGATGGCCAGTCAGGTTGAGGCACAGAACTGGCCTCGTTTTCGAGGCGAAAATGGGGCAGGCACCAGCGATCTTAAGGGAATTCCATCGACATGGACCGAAAGTGATTATGCTTGGAAGATCGAATTTCCAAATGCTGGGCATTCTTGTCCGATCATCTGGGACAAGACACTGTTCGTGACGTCCGCAACGGAAGGTGGTGCCGAACGATTTGTTCATTGCATCGACGCGGATACGGGAAAAGAACACTGGCAGAAGTCGCTGAAGCTGAATGAGAGCAAGAAGCATCAAAAGAACAGTTGGGCATCGAGTACGCCAGTGACAGATGGGACCCGAGTTTACGTATTGTTCGCCGACGACGCGCGACAGTTTGCAATCGCATGGGATTTTAAGGGCAACGAAGTCTGGCGTCAGGAACTAGGATCGTACGACAGTGAGCATGGGCTTGGTGCCTCGCCAATTCTGCAGAATGGACTATTGATTGTTCCGAACGACCAGGTCGGCCCAAGCTCACTCATGGCGCTCAATGCGGAGACCGGTAAACCGCTGTGGCAGCTTGAACGCTTGCCAGGGAAGACATCCTATTCGACGCCCATGATTGTTTCGAACGGTGATCGGGGACAACAAATTATCTGCGTGAGTGAATCGAACGGCATTACCGGTATTGATTTGCAGACGGGTAAACTCAACTGGCAAACTCCAAAACTTCCGATGCGAACGGTGGCCTCTCCTGTCGCATCAGACGGCATGATTTTCGCGATTTGTGGTGAAGGCGGAAGTGGTAAATATTTTGCCGCCGTGCAGACAGATCTCGCCGTGAGTGACGAATCGCGAATTGTGTTTGAACGGAAGTTGACACTTCCCTACGTGCCCTGCCCTGTGGTGTACAATGGTATGCTGTTTCTATGGGGCGACAAAGGAATTCTTGTGTGTCTGGAACTTCCAACCGGCAAGGAACTGTGGTCGCAGCGAATCGATGGTGGTTTCAGTGGTTCACCCATCTGCATCGAAGATCGGTTGTTCTGTATCGCCGAAAACGGCGACGTCGTTGTCATCAAGGCGGCTGATCATTTTGAAGAACTTGGACGCACTCCTCTGGGAGACGATTGCCATTCAACACCAGCGGTGGCAAACGGACATCTTTATCTGCGTACATTCCGGCATTTGATGGCGATCAAAGCCAAGCCAGATTCAATAGAATAGGCCAGGACTCAAACAGCAGATCATGAATCAGTTCCATTGGGTTTTCGTTCCATGTCGGCACCCATTGTTTCGATGTCACGCCAACGGTCCAAAGCAGGGTCTGGAAAGGTATGAATAGAAATCACAACAGAAGAGATCGAAACGATCGATGCGATCGCAAAGACCGGAGCCAATCTGACTCGTGACCTTCCATAGTCATGGACGCGACACTTCTCGACACGGACATGCTGTCCGAAGAGCTCAAGCGAAAGAACCCTCAAGTTCTTTCGCATGCCCGCAGATACCTTGCCGCCCACAGCCGATTGGCATTTTCAACCATGACGATCTATGAAATCGTCCGTGATTTGAAGTGATAAAAGAGCCACCAGTGATAAAAGAGCCACCCACCTTGACTTGCCGTGCCTGGAGTGCGGCACCTCAGTGCCGCCTTCACTTGCGGCTTAGCCGCCTTTAACTTCTCCGTTCATAAATCTACAGACGTTATCGACAGGTAACGCATTGCCACGCGGAGGCGGCTTCACCGAATTACAAATGCGGCATTTATGTGCCGCACTCCAAATTCGCCCATGATCGCAGTACCTTGAACTCCGGTTTTCGGTTCCTGCGACCCTTTGTCGCTCTCGAGGACCGCCTGATGCGAGCCCGCATACCAAGTTGTATGGGCAAGGCTGTCAGCGATGATTGGCCTCACTTGATTTAGTCATGCTCAGGAAGAGTTTGAAGAATATCGCGGACAACATGGATCTGCCTGCCCGCTACGAATACGCGATACCTTGGGTCATCGGCGTGAGCAAAAGTTGGTATGTCATTTCTAATCGGATCAACACAAAGATCACGTAATTTTGCCTCTAATGTCGTCGCATATGTTTCGTTTTTGAAGAATCCAACGCAGTGCCAGTTCGGCTGTTTCTTCATGTGTTCCAGGAAAAATTCACATGCGTCGGCCTCAGATGCCGTTGTATAGATTGGTGGAGAATCCGAGCCGCGTTCCCTGTAGAAGATGTTCCATTCCGTGCCCCACAGTTCGACACAAAACGCATCGATCTCAGGGCCAAAGCTGCGGCCTTGTATTACGAAACCATTGCATCCTTCTTGATGCAAACGACGCTCAAGTTCTTCGATATTCATGACTGTGGGCTAAAATGTAAGTAGGTGACAATTCGTCCCGGTAAAGCGTTTGCCACACAGACAACCGTGAACCGAAACACTACCACTGCCAGACGCATCTGGCAAGTCTCTCATCGTTCTATCGGCGGCATCAACATACGCTCGTGCAGTGGCTCCATCTGATCCAGTATTGTAATTACGTTCCGGTCACAAGAGCCATGCACTTGCAACTTCGCTTTTTCGGCCCTGTGCTGGGCAGTTGGAAAGTTGGCCTTGACCCAGAATTTGGGTTAAAAAAGCGATGGTGATTTCGGGCTTAATTTGTTTTGCA
>JBDNFT010000254.1:0-4008 GCA_041689695.1 Planctomycetaceae bacterium
ATTTCTCGGACTGCATCAGACTCGAAACTACCTGATTCAGCATGATGTTGGGGCAACCATGCCCAATCTCAACCAAGGTATATTGGCATCTGTTCCGGTAACTCTTCCGACACGAAGTGAACAAAAGCGAATTGTGGATATCGCGTGTGTCTACGACGACCTGATAGAGAACAATCGGCGGCGGATTCAGTTGTTGGAGCAGGCGGCGAGGCTGCTTTACAAGGAGTGGTTCGTCCATCTCCGCTTCCCCGGCCACGAACACGTCAAAATCACCAACGGCGTGCCGGATGGGTGGGAACAAAAGTGCATGAGTGACGTTGCCGAATTTCGACTGGGAAAGATGCTCGATCAGAAAAAAAATCGGGGTGATCTGATGCCGTATCTGGCGAACATCAATGTCCGCTGGGGCGAATTCGAACTTACCGATCTGCGAGAGATGCGTTTTGAGTCACATGAGATCGAAACGTTTGGGCTCAAATACGGTGATATCGTGATGTGTGAAGGCGGTGAACCAGGTCGATGTGCGATCTGGAAAAACCAGCTCCCTGGGATGATGATTCAGAAAGCGATCCATCGCATTCGGCCACGTGTGGGCCTTGATTATCGGTATCTCTATTACTTGCTGTTTCACAAGGCGATATCAGGACAATTGGCGATGCTGTTTACCGGTGCAACAATCAAGCATTTGCCGCGCGAGAAGCTCGCAAAAGTAGTGATTGAGATTCCACCTGCAAGTTTGATCAACCTATTCCGGGGGCAAGTCGAACCCATTGAAAATCAGATCGACACTCTGCAATCGAACATCAGACTTGCAACGAAAGCCCGCGACCTCCTCCTCCCACGACTCATGAACGGAACAATCCCGGTATGAGCAGCTACAACGAAGACACGCTTGTTCAACAAACGACGGCGGAGTATCTGGAAACTCAACTGGGCTGGACGTCGGTCTATGCGTACAACTCAGAAGACTTCGGGCCGAACAGTTTGCTCGGGCGGTCATCGGATCGCGAAGTTGTGCTGACTCGCAGTCTTCGTACCAAATTGCAGGAACTCAATCCCGGTCTGCCGGATGCCGCCTACGACGACGCAGTTCGCCAGGTCACGACAACGTTGACGGCTCAGTCGCTGATTTCGACGAACCGCGAGAAATACGATCTGCTCCGCGATGGCGTGACGGCGACGTTCCGCAATGACAAGGGTGAAGTCGTCAAGCAACGATTGAACCTGATTCACTTCGACGATCCGGACAAGAACGAGTTCCTGTGTGTACGGGAACTCTGGGTGCGTGGTGATCTGTATCGACGGCGTGCCGATATTGTGGGATTCGTCAACGGGATTCCACTGCTGTTTATTGAATGCAAAAGTATTCATCGCAATCTGCAGTCGGCGTTCGAACAGAATTTCAGTGACTACAAGGACACGGTTCCGCATTTGTTTCACCACAACGCGATTGTGATCTTCGGCAATGGCCACGAAGCCAAAGTGGGCTCGCTGACAAGCAAATGGAAACATTTCCACGAATGGAAACGTCTGGCCGAATCCGAACCGGGCGTGGTGGATATGGAAACACTGCTGAAGGGCGTGTGCGATCGTCGCAACTTTCTGGATCTGGTTGAGAACTTCATTCTGTTCGATGATTCCCGAGGTGCGACGCAGAAAATCCTGGCTCGCAATCATCAGTTTCTGGGTGTCAATCAGGCCATCGATGCCGTCATCCATCGAAAGGAACGTGATGGAAAGCTGGGCGTGTTCTGGCATACTCAGGGATCTGGCAAGAGTTATTCGATTGCCATGTTCACTCGCAAAGTGCATCGCAAGCTGGGCGGCAATTTCACGTTCGTGATGCTGACCGACCGCGACGACCTGGACACGCAGCTCTACAAGACCTTCGCGGGCTGTGGCATCGTCGATCACGACAAAGATCCGTGCCGAGCGTCCGACGGGAAGCATTTGAAGAGCCTGCTGTCGGAACAAAAGGCGTACGTGTTTTCACTGATCCAGAAATTCAATCAAATCGTCGATCCCAAAGACGGCTACACGCTGCGTGACGACGTGATTGTGGTGACCGATGAAGCTCATCGAACGCAGTACGGTACGCTGGCTCTGAACATGCGGAATTCTTTGCCACGGGGCAACTTCATCGGCTTTACCGGCACGCCGCTGTTCAAAGATGACGAGATCACTCGGCGAGTCTTCGGCGGCTACGTTTCCGTCTACGACTTCCAGCGGGCTGTGGAAGATAAGGCCACCGTGCCGCTGTACTACGATGCTCGCGGTGAAAAACTGGGCGTGTCTGTCGGCGATCTGAACGAACGCATCGCCGCAAAACTGGCTGAATTGGAAGAAGAATACCGTGACGACATTGATGTTCAGCAACGTCTGGAACAGGAACTCAAACGTGACTATCACGTCATCACGGCCGACAAGCGACTGGATCAGGTGGCTCGCGATTTCGTCCGGCATTATTCAACGGCGTGGGAATCCGGCAAGGCGATGTTCGTCTGCATCGACAAACTGACGTGCGTGAAAATGCATGGCTTGATCAAGAAATACTGGGACGAACGGATACTGGAGCTGGAAGCCGAACTCGAAAAGGGGTCTGACCCTCTTGCCGCTCCCAAGGGTCTGACCCCTTTTCGAGTTCTGCATGACGATGCGGATTTGCGGCAGAAGCAAATCACATGGATGCAGGAAACTCAGGCAGTTGTGGTTGTCAGCGAAGAACAGGGCGAGGTCGCGAAGTTCAAAAAGTGGGATCTGGACATCGAGCCTCATCGCAGGCTGATGAAGGAAGGTATCGACCTGCCGGAGTCCCTGCGGAATCGTCCTGAATATCGCAACAAGCAACGTATGGATCTGGATGAAGCGTTCAAGGCTGACGAGCATCCCTTCCGGATTGCCATCGTCTGTGCCATGTGGCTGACGGGTTTCGACGTGCCGTGTTTGTCCACGCTGTATCTGGACAAGCCGATGAAGGCTCACTCTCTGATGCAGGCGATCGCCCGCGCGAACCGCGTGGCCGAGGGCAAGAACAATGGTCTGATCGTCGATTACTGCGGCATCCTGAAGCATCTGCGGAAGGCTCTGGCGACGTTTGCTGGTGCGGGTAGTGAAGATGGTGGCGACGGCGGAGGCGAGAAAGAACCAGCGAAGCCTGATGACGAATTGCTGCAGGAGCTGGCGGAAGCGATCCTGATGGCTCGGGATTTTCTGAAAGGTCACGGGGCTTCTCTGGACGACGTCATGCAGTTGACCGGGTTTCCTCGCAACGCGGCTATCGTCGCCTGCATGGAAGCGGCCAATGAGAACGATGAGACTCGCAAGAGATTCGAAATCATGTGCCGGGAGGTGTTCGCGAAGTTCAAAGCGTGCATCAACGTGGACGGAGTCAATGCGTTCCGATCCGAACGAGATGCCCTCAACCTGATCTACAAGATGCTGCAACGCGGAACCGAACGAGCCGACATCTCGGGCATCATTCGCGAATTGCACAAGGTCGTGGACGATGCCATTGAAACGACGTCTCAGACAATCGGCGAACCGTCCGTTGTTTACGACATCAGCAAAATTGACTTCGAACGGCTGCGGCAGGAATTTGCTTCCAGTCCCATGAAACGCACGGCCACTCAGGATCTGAAACAGTCGATCGAAAAGAAGCTGCATCGACTGCTGATGCAGAATCCGCTGCGGACCGATTTTCAGCGACATTATGAAGACATTGTTGCCGTCTACAACCGCGAAAAAGATCGAGTGACGATCGAGAAATCGTTCGAGGTGTTCCTGAAGTTTGCCCAGGAACTTGATGATGAAGAGCGTCGGGCCATTCGCGAAGGATTGGATGAAGAATCTCTGGCAATCTTTGATTTGCTGCGAAAGCCGGAACTGACGGCGAAGGAAATCAAAAAGATCAAAGCCATCGCCGTGCAGTTACTCGCGACTCTGAAGTCCGAAAAACTGAAAGTCGATCACTGGCGAGACAAAGAATCCACTCGCGACGCCGTTCGTCTG
>JBDNFT010000255.1:0-2441 GCA_041689695.1 Planctomycetaceae bacterium
ATATGCGAGCAATTCCACACTGGATGCCATGGCAGGAGCGTCAGGGCTGGGTCACGCTGCGTATCATGAGCATTCACCATCTTGATACGTTTCGTTATTGGCTGGGCGATCCCGAGCGTGTCTTTGCCAGCGTTGCTCCTGATCCTCGCACAGCCCAAAAATTTGCGCACAGCGACGGCATTGCCTTGTACATTCTGGAGTTTCCCGGTGGCGTCCGAGCGTCATCATGGGATGACGTCTGGAGCGGTCCGGCTCGTGAAGGCAGTGCGGCGGATATCGGTATTCGTTGGCGTGTCGAAGGCACCGTAGGTATTGCACGAGGCACCATTGGCTGGCCGGGATATCCGGAGCGTGTTCCAAGTACGATTGATTATTCAACGATCCATGACAACGGCGTATGGAACTCACCGCGCTGGGACAGCGTCTGGTTTCCGGATGCATTCATCGGGCCCATGGCCGAACTGCTGTGCGCGTTGGAACAGAATCGAAAGCCGACCATCAACGCTCGCGACAATTTGATGACGATGGCGTTGGTTGATGCTTGTTATCTGTCGGCTGCCGAACATCGCGCAGTGGATCCACGTGAAATCATTGATACCTGTGAGGCTATGAGCCGTACGCGCTAGCGTCGGGTTGTGTTTTGAACATATAAATTGACTATCGAACCCGCGGCTAGCACCGTCGGCTTACAACTACGGGAAGAAGCAAACAAATGGTTAGACTTGATCGCATCTACACACGCGGCGGAGATACTGGCATGACCAGCACCGGCGATGGGCAGCGGGTTTCCAAGCTGAACGCTCGAATCATCGCTGGCGGCTCAGTTGATGAAACCAACTGCGCCATTGGAGTCGCGATTTCAGCAGGCGTCACACCTGAGCTCAAGCACGTCCTGACAGATTTGCAGCAATTTCTGTTCGATCTGGGAGCTGATCTTTGCGTAGCAATGCCTGCTGATGGACAACCAGATTTGCTGCAGGCGCGAATCTCGAACGACGATACTGAGTCGCTCGAACGTTTGATCGACCGATTTACGGATCGCCAGGAACCACTCAACAGTTTTGTCCTGCCCGGTGGTTCGCCGGCGGCATCCCAGTTGCACCTGGCCCGCGCGGTGTGTCGAAGAGCGGAATTGGATGTCTTTCGGTTCATGGAGACTGAGTCGCTCAATCCTGCGGTGGCCATCTGCCTGAATCGACTGTCGGATCTACTGTTCGTGCTTGCGCGAGCAGCAAATGATGATGGCAAAAACGACGTGTTGTGGAAGCCGCGAAGCAAAGCCTGAAATTCCAGGAAAAGGATGTCCCCAGGGTGACTTATTTCCAGACTTTCTAAATTCCTCGCGACCCCATTTTTCATTGGTGAAGGTCCTTAACGGCGTTGCCCCTGCCGGGGCCGTAACTCCCCACATTTTTTTTCAAAACTGGCGATGTTCAACGACATTGCTTCAAATTTTCCCATTGTCGACAGCAAATCCGCACGATCGGCATGAATCCGCCGCCTGAACGGGCCGTTTGGGAACTCAATGCTTGACACCCGCTGTGAAGAAAATACGCTGCATCATTACCAACCGTTCAGAAAATGGCAGAATCTCCTTCCGCCACCCCACCATCCTGAACACGACCTTACCTTTGCTCGACACGAAGTCGATGCCTTTTGCAGGAGTGACGATATGAAGTTCGCTCAGTTCTATGCTGCCATGAAGTTCATTGTTGCTGGCGTATGCCTCATTGGTTCGTCAGTGATTGCCGAAGAGGCTCGGATCGAATTAAGTCCCCTCGGCGAAAACAACTCGATCACGATTCGCAGTCGTGACGCTCGTCAGCAATTGATCGTGACGTCGATTGCCGAAGACGGTTCGATCAAAGATGCAACTCGCGATGCTGCCTGGGTCGTTTCGCAACCCGGGGTTCTGGCAATTGATTCTACCGGCATGGCGATTCCGACTGCGGATGGTGACATCACAGTCACGGCAACAGTTGGTGACAAGACCACGACGGCTCATGTGACTGTCAGTGGATTTGCCACGCCACTGCCGATCAATTTTCGCAATCAGATCGTGCCGGTTTTTACGAAGCTGGGATGTAACGGTGGCGGCTGTCACGGCAAGTCCGGTGGTCAGAACGGATTCAAACTTTCGCTACTGGGATTTTATCCGGAAGACGATTTTGAATTCCTTCGCAAAGAGTCGCGCGGTCGGCGCATCTTTCCGGCGATCCCAGGGGAAAGCCTGTTGCTGATGAAGGCCGTTGGTCGAAGCCCTCACGGCGGCGGCAAGCGCATGGAGAACGGAAGTTACGAATACAATTTGCTGGTGCAGTGGATTGAGCAAGGTATGCCGTACGGCACCGATAACGATCCAGTGGTGACGGGAATCCGCTGTGTGCCTGAAACACGCACGATGACTCAGAAGTCGCAACAGCAAATTGCAGTCATTGCAA